>DASYZB010000005.1 GCA_035946615.1 Verrucomicrobiia bacterium | reverse complement strand
CCGGTAGAAATCACTCGCTGCGGCACAGGAAAACCCCTCGCCGGTTGCCATAACCTCAGCTGAACTGACTTTTGAGTCGGCTTGTGCGTCGCAAAAGACGGATGCACTGCTGTCGTCTTTCCTTACGTGCGGATTTGGGCCTAACCAAGGCGATTGACACGGCCAATCGAGGACGCTAGCCTCTGGAATCCTTGAACACCCATATCCGTTGCAAAAAAGCCGAGTTCGGCTGCATTTGCACAAGCGGCTTGGCGCGGCTTGGCGTGGGCGGGTGAAGTCATTTGGCAACTCATTTGCCGCCCACCCGCAAGCCAATACAAAATGAAACAGAGCAATACGACCCGCTGGTCTCAGGTCGCTCTCAACGCGGGATTTTTGTGCATGGCTCTGCATTGCCCAGGCGCCGTCGAGGGGGCCATCGATGATGCACCCAAGGAACTCTTGTTCGTTCCCCGGAAAATCGATGGCCCGGTCCACGACCCTGCTCAGCACACCTACTGGTTCGGGCCGTTCGCCGAATGCGCCACCGTTCTGGATATTAACGCCGATGGCAAACTCGATATCGCGGCGGGCCGAAACTATTACCTCGGCCCTGACTTTACGAAATTCGCGGATTACCGGGACGGCGCGGAGGCGAACGGACCCGACGTGGACGACAATTACGAAGGCACCATGGACGTCAACAATGATGGCCGCCCGGACGTGCTGAGTTCGGGCTGGATGCGCCGGCAAGGCATCTGGTGGTACGAAAATCCAGGCAAGACCGGAGTCAAGTGGAAGTCGCACGCTTTGCTTGAAGACGACGGGGTCGAAGGCATGGTCATCGGCAACCTCTCGGGCCGGGGCGAAAAGGATGTGTTGGTAAATTACTTCGCGCGCAAGCCCGGTCGCAGCCTCATCTGGTTCGAGCACATCGACCAGCCGCCCTGGTTTAGGAAGCACGTGCTGGGGCCGGAAAACATCGGCGTGAGCCACGGCGCCGGAATCGGCGATATCAACGGGGACGGGCGCAATGATGTGGTCACCACCAGCGGCTGGTTCGAGGCCCCACCACACCCGGCGGAAGACCCCTGGATTTGGCATCCGGATTACCAGTTCTCAGCGTATGGCGCTGATGGCCGGCCCGGCGGAGCCGGACTGCCCATACTGATCACCGACGTCAATGGCGACGGGTTGAATGACATCATCATGGGCTCGGACCACGGCTACGGCCTGGCCTGGTTCGAGCAGAGACTCGACGGCGGCAAGCGCACCTTCGTCAAACACTGGATCGAAACCGATTATCCCACCTTCCACACGATGGCCCTGGCCGACCTGGACGGTGACGGAAAACCGGAACTTATCACCGGCAAGCAGTTGTTCGCCCACAACGGCGGCGACGTTGGCGCATTCCAACCGGTGTTTGTCTTCTACTACAAGTTCAACCGCGGTCGATTCGAGCGGCACATCATATCATACAGTTACCTGACGCCCTATTTTGGGGCAGGCAGCGAGAACACACCCCCACCCAACGACGTGGTCGGGGTGGGCATGAGGCTCCAGGTGGCGGACATCGATGGTGACGGCAGGCCCGACATCATTATTCCCTGCAAGACCGGCTTGTACATCTTCTATAACAAGGGATATATGCCGCGGCAGGGCGGAGTGAATTATCTGCCTGGCCGGACGACCTATCCCACGCATCGTGATTGGACGGCACCCAGGCAACCTCGCACTGGCCAATAGCGTGGCGTTCACGAAATGAGTGGTCAAAGCCTGAACAAGGGGAAACCGAGAAAGCAGAAGGAGAATCTCCGTTTCCTGTTTCCTCGGGTTCAAAAGAAAGGCCGCTCAATTGCTGAACATCGCGCTAGTCTTCCTTACCAAAAGTATGCCGATATGAATTTCGCCGCCGTGCAAAAATCCCACTGAGCAATGACTATGAAAATACACCTCTATCTACTAACAGTGTTGCTGGGAATCATCCTGGCCGTCCACCTGGCCATGAACGGCAAGGTCGGTAGTGTCTTGCAGAACGCCCGTGTTGGAAATGCGCTTTTCTGGTGCATCGGAGCGCTGGGCGCAGTCGCCATTGGCGTGAGCGGATGGCGAAGTGACGCCTTGGCGCCGCTCAAGCAAGTCCATCCGATGCTGCTGACGGCCGGCGTGCTGGGCGCTTGCCTGGTGTTCGCCATCGCCTGGCTCATTCCCAAGGTTGGGGCGGGAAGCGTGATGATCACCCTTTTAGCCGGCCAGGTAATCGGAGGATTAGTCATGTCTCACTATGGCTGGCTCGGTTCACCGGTCCAGCCCATTACGCTGGCCAAAGTGGTGGGTGTCCTGGTGATGATTGGCGGCGTCGTATTAGCGACCCGGCAGTGAAGCTGCAAAGGGAACGGGGTTCATGCAGATCCAGGTCATGAACGAACGCGGTTTTGGACCGCGAATCACGCAGATGAAACGAGATAAAATCCGCCTAACCCGGTGGTCCGCGGTCAAAACGTGGGATAAGTAGTTCTCTTGGTTTCCTTCTGTGCTAAAACTTTCGTAGCTCGAATTAGGCCCAAATAGCTTATGCAAAAAGTAAACTTGGCAGATACTGGACTTTCCGTCGGCGCTCTGGCACTGGGAACGGATTCGATCGGGAGCAAAATCGATCGTGAGACGTCTTTCCGTTTATTGGATCTCTTCCGTGAGCAGGGCGGGACGTTTATTGATACCGGCAACTTTTATGCTGCCTGGCTGCCAGGTTGCCAAGGGGGTGAGAGTGAGAGCACGATCGGCCTGTGGATGATAGACCGCTCCGCTCGGAATGAGATGGTAGTTTCCACCAAACTCGGCTTCGACTACCCGGGTTGTCCAGGCGGTTTAAGCTCACTCGAGATCGAGCGCGAATGCGAGAAGAGCCTGCGCCGGCTGCAAACCGACCGCCTGGATTTATTCTACGCCCATCGCGATGATGCTCAAACGCCACTCGAGGAAACAATGGCGGCATTCGATCGCCTGGTCCGCGCGGGCAAGGTCCGCGCCATTGGCGCCAGCAATCTCAGGGTCTGGCGCATCGCCCAAGCCAATGCCGTCAGCCGCGAGCACAAATGGGCCCGGTACTCCGTCGTCGAACAAAGGCACACCTATTTGCGTCCGCGGCACGGCGCCGATTTCGGCCCTCAGATTTGTATCAATGAAGACTTGAAGGATTATTGCCGCTCCGGTGGCATGGCGCTGGTGGGTTACTCGGTGCTGCTTCAGGGAGCCTACACGCGCTCGGATCGGCCCCTGCCGGCTCAGTACGCAGGGCCGGACGCTGACCAGCGCCTGGCGGCCTTGCGGCAAGTAGCTCAGGAAATCGGCGCGGATGCCAACCAGGTTGTCATCGCCTGGATGCGCCAGAGTAATCCGCCCGTGCTGCCCATCATTGCGGGCAGTTCGCCAGAACAACTTCGTCACAATATTGCCTCCTTGGCGATCAGCCTTAATGCGGATCAGATGCAACGCCTCGACACCGCGGGCAATCCAGACATCAAGAAATCTTGGCTTCGCTAGAGTCCTATGTCTGATGACCTGTTTAGCGTCCGTGAGCAGGTGGTGCTCGTCTCCGGTGGCAGCCGCGGAATTGGGCGAGCTCTTGCCGAGGGTTTTGCCCAGCGCGGGGCGCGCGTGATCATCACCAGTCGCGATCAGAAAAACCTCGAGCAAACAACCGCCGCCATGGCCGCCGCCGAGACAAAAGCGCAGGCTGCGGTTTGTGATGTGGCACAGCCCGCTGCCATCGAGCTCTTAGTAGAGCGGGTGATGCGGGACTACGGGCGAATCGACACTCTAATCAACTCGGCTGGAGTCAATCGGCGTGAGGCGGCAGCGACCGTGACCGAGGAGGATTACGATTACATTCTGGATATCAACCTAAAGGGCGCGTTTCTCCTCTCGCAGGCGGTGGGCCGTCATATGATCCGGCAGCGGAGCGGGAGCCAGATCCAGATTGCGTCTCTGGCTGCCGATCGTCCGCTGAAGCATGCAGGTCCTTACGCGATGTCGAAAGCTGGGCTGGGCCAGATGACCAGGTTATTGGCGATGGAATGGGGTCCTCACGGCGTGCGTGTGAACGCCATTGCGCCCGGTTTTATTGTGACCGATCTCACCAAAAAGCTCTGGACGAATGAGACGATGCATAACTGGGCCAAGGCCAATACACCTCAGCGACGTCTGGGCCAGCCACAAGACCTGGTTGGCACCGCCCTGTTCCTGGCGTCCCCCGCTGCCGCATTCATGACTGGACAAATTCTTTACGTGGACGGTGGATTTTCTGCCGGTTGGGCCTGGCCCATCCCGGAATGACACCCCATTCTGCCCTTTTCAGCGTTCGGGCTTCATTCCACACTCTCCTTCGATATGAAGTCCCTTTGTGCATTGGCGCTCCTGTGGGCAGCGCTTCTCAGACCATTCGATGCTCCAGCCACGCCACCCCAAGACCTGCCCAAGCCCCGCTCCCGCACCACAAAACATTTCTACGGCTGGACCATCCAGGTGGATGATCGCCTGCTGGACGCTCCCAACGAGGATTTGGGGCGCCATGCACTGGCGCTGCTTAAGGCCAAGCTGATGGACATCGAGTACGTCATGGCCAAGGACCACCTCCAAAAGCTCAAATCGATAACCATCGTTCTGGACCTGACCCATGGCCGATTGCGCGCGATGCAGTACCACCCCAGCGCTTCCTGGTTGGAAGAGCACCGCTACTCCAAGGACCTGGCCAAATGCGTGCACATCCCGCAAGCCGCTGATTTCGCAACGGCTCGCCAGGTCAACGAGCAACCCTGGGTGGTGCTGCATGAATTAGCCCATGCCTATCACGATCAAGTCCTCGGATTTGATGACGCCCGCATTCGGGATGCCTACGAGAAATACAAACATAGCGGCCACGGAGAAAGCACGCTGCTCTATGACGGGACGCGCACGCGGCATTATGCGCTGACTGACCCAAAGGAGTTCTTTGCCGAGTTTACTGAGACTTACTTTGGTGTGAACGATTTCTTCCCGTTTAATCGCGCGGAACTCAAAAACGCCGAGCCGGAGATTTATGCTTTAATGGTCAGCATTTGGGGGCCGATTCAGACCGGGAGTCCCTGGCCAGCAGGCGCCCCTCCCGATCAGGGCCAGCCTTCAACCCACTGAGTCTCCTCCAGTGAAAAAGGGCTGTTGACAACGCCCCGGTCCTGGCCCATGAGCGACGCAGGGTGCTCCATTTCAACATCACGGTTCCACCCCGGCTGCATACGATGCCCTGGTTGCCAGGTTCAACCTCCAGGTGATCCCCAACTGACCTGCGACGGATCAAACCGCGCACAACAACACTTCTCGAGCACAAAGCCGTTTTGATAGTCCGGAGCTGGCTGGCCGATAGACCAAGTAAACCTGGCTTACTTTTCTTTCCGAACTCCGGGTCGGACCATCCTGAAAAGTGTGGCACACTTTAATTACTTTATTTGTCTGTGACATTCTTAATTGTCCACAGACAATCATCATCATCATCATCAAAGTCCGGTTGTTATGGCCCTATTCGACCGTGACACTCTTGGCCAGGTTGCGCGGTTTATCGACATCGCAGCCGCGCTCGACGGCGATGTGGTAGGCCAGGAGTTGCAGCGGCACCGCAGTTAGCAGCGGCTGGAGAATGTCCAGCGTCGGCGGGATATAAATCACATCATCGGCTTTGTGGGCGATTTCTTCATCGCCCTGGGTGGCAATCGCAATGATGGGCCCTTTGCGGGCTTTGATTTCCTCGATGTTGCTCATGTTCTTCTCGTACATCGCGTCGCGCGGAACGACGAACACACTGGGGAACTGAGGGGAGACCAGCGCAATGGGCCCGTGTTTCATCTCCGCCGAGGCATAGCCTTCGGCATGGATATAGGAGATTTCTTTGAGTTTGAGCGCCCCTTCGAGCGCAATCGGAAAGTTATGCTGCCGCCCCATGAACAGGAAATCCTCGAACCGCGCGTATTTCTTTGCCACCGCCTGGATATGCTCGTTTCCGGCGAGGATCTTTTTGAGCTTGTCAGGGATGGCCTGCAATTGGCGAATGAGGCTGCGGGCATCAGCCGGCGAGAGACGCCGGCGCTGGCGGCCCAGGGCGATGCCCAGGAGGGTCAGCCAGAGGACCTGCATCTCGAAGGCCTTGGTCGAGGCCACGCCGATCTCGGGTCCGGCGCGCATCTGGATGTCGGCGTCAGATTCGCGAGCGATTGTTGAGCCGGCCACGTTTACAATCGCCAACGCCCGCGCCGCCTGGGCCTTGGCGCCCCGGATTGCCGCCAGGGTATCGGCCGTTTCGCCTGATTGGGAGATCGAGACAACCAGGGTGCCCTTTTCGAGCGGGCGATTGCGGTAGCGCATCTCGCTGGCGCATTCGACCTCGACCGGCAGGCGGGCGAGGTTTTCGATGAGGTATTCGCCCGCCAAGGCGGCGTGCCAACTGGTCCCGCAGGCCACCAGCAACAGACGCCCTACCTTGGCCAGCTCCGCCGGGCTGAGGGCCGATTCCTCGAACACCACCTGGCCCGCCGCGGGCCGCAAGGTCATGCGGAGCACTTCGCCCACGCGCTGCGGCTGCTCGTAAATCTCTTTAAGCATGTAATGAGCGAAGTCCCCGCGTTCGGCAGAGTGCGAGGACCAACTCAGGGTGCTGGCGGCGCGCCTGGCTGGTTTGCCCTGCGCCAGGATGGTCCATTGGCCTCCAGTAGCGGCTACAATATCTCCGTCCTGCAAATAGACGACCTTGCGGGTATGGGAAATGATCGGGGAAATGTCGCTGGCGAGGAAGACCTCGTCTTCCCCCACCCCCAGCACCAGCGGCGACCCGCGCCGCGCGCCGAAGAGTTGCCCGGGCAGAGCCGCGTGGACCAGCGCAATGGCATAAGTGCCGTTGGCTTGCCGGGTGGCCGAGAGGATGGCGGTGATAAGGCACTCGGCCTTCAGCGGTTTGCCTTTGGCAAGCAGCCGGTCGAGGTGGTCGCCGATCAGATGCGCCAGGACTTCCGTATCGGTCTGGGAATGGAACGTGTGGCCGTGGCGCAGCAGGCTTTGGCGCAGGGCGGCGTGATTCTCGATAATGCCGTTATGGACCAGGGCGATCGTGCCGGATTGGTCCTTGTGCGGATGGGCATTGGCGTCGCTAGGCAAACCGTGAGTCGCCCATCGGGTGTGGCTGATCCCCAATGAGCCCGTGACCGGCTGCCGCGTGACCAAATCGGCCAGCCCCGCCACGCGTCCGACGCATTTGCGGGAATGGAGCTGCCCCTCGTGCAAGGTGCAAAGGCCGGCCGAGTCGTAGCCGCGGTACTCCAGCCGCCGCAAACCCTCGAGCAGGAGCGGGGCGGCCTCTTTTTTACCTATATAACCGACAATGCCGCACATAGGAGCGAGCAAACGTGATTTGAGTTATTTGCATCAAGCGCATTACAAAGTTTTTTCCTTTTTTCCAACCGATTCCAAGGCGGCGCCGGCGCGGCGCGGATTCGTGCCGAGTATCCACTGGGCAACCGCCGTCATATCGTCGAGCACCACCGCCCGGGCGATTTGTTCCTTGAATCCCGCCTCCACCTCGCGACCGTAGCCGGTTCGGACCAGGATGCACTGCCGGACCCCTGCGTTCCAGCCGCATTCGAGGTCGATGAGCTTGTCGCCAACCATGAAACTCTGCGCCAAATCCAGGTGGAATTCCTCCCGCGCGTCAAAGAGGAACTGCGGGGAAGGTTTGCGACCGCGGCTGGGCAATCCCGGGGCCTCGGGGGCGACGTAGGTTCTGTCGAAATGGACGCCCTGTTTGCCCAACTCCGCATCGATATATTGATTAACCTGCTGAACATCAGCCAGGGTGAAATAGCCACGGCCCACCCCCGACTGATTGGAAACAATGAATAAACGATAGCCGGCTTGCTGCAGGCGATTGAGGGCCGCGCCCACTCCGGGAAAAAAGGCCACCTGCTCAGGACGGCAAAGGTAATTGCGCTCCTCGATGAGGGTACCGTCGCGGTCGAGAAACACGGCACGATTCATTATGTTAATGGCGCAAGAAATGTGGCGCACCCGCTTTCGCGAGGAAAGCAAAAAGGACATCAACCCGGCAGACAGCGCACATGCAGAATCTCCATCGGCTGCCCTGCAATTTCCCCCGCCGTGAATCCGAACGCCACCTTGCAAAGATTAGGTCCGATGCTGGCATTTCCGCCATGCGTGTTCCCCTTGTGTTGATTGCGGCCGCGCTTTGCTCCGGCTGCGCAACCGCGCATTTTTCCCAGAGGCCAAGCAATGTTACCTCGGTTGAGCCATCGCAGGCCGTTAACGTCGCCCCCGTTCCACCGCCGCCATCTTCCGGCGCTGGTTCAGTCCAACCAGCCATCCTCAGGCTCGATTCGGGGCGCGAAGAACGATTATTGGGAGGACCGTGGGAAGGACTACACATAGAGGGACCCCTCTCCCCGACCCTCTCCCCTT
>DASYZB010000004.1 GCA_035946615.1 Verrucomicrobiia bacterium | reverse complement strand
TCCGAAGGTATTTTAAAGTCACCCAGAGGACCGCTCCTGTGAGTTGGAAAGCTCTTGAAAGCAGCAAAACCGCGCAACACTGCGGAAAACTAAGGTCTGAACCTCCAATAACCTCCCATAAATTAGCGCCAAAATGTCAGAATATGTACGTTGGCAATCTGGCGGCCATCTTCATCGTGAGCCTCTGGAATTTCGGTATGAATCTGAAATTTGGTTGGAATAAGCGGAACCGGCGGAGCCTTAGCTAAACTTAAACGAGGTTCCCGCTCTGAGCACTTTTTCGGGTCAATCTTATCGCGGGTTTGAAGTATGGCCGAACGCAAAAAGGCAGGAGAAGGGGAAACGACTAAAATCCGATCTGGTGCAGTATTACGCTGCGCTGGTCATTGCTTGTTGAGATGGGATGGGGATTCAATTCCCGCCGCACGAACAGCACCGTTTCGCCATCACGCGCCGTTGGAAGGTACCCCGCAAGAAGATTTGTCCATGCGGGCTGACTCGCTAGATCCTGAGCCAGAACAAGCGCATCAACGTGATTCGATGCGAGCATTGCCACAACTACGGATTCGCTGATTTGTCCAGACCAGAAACGCTTCCGCGGAAGGATAGTCAGTTCTGCAGGCGTTTGGGCCTCATCGGCGGCGAACGTCCACAAGGGGTTCATCGCGAACGCTGCGCTGTGCGATCGTTCTAGGGATTTTAGACCACCCTGTATGGCCGAGCCCGCAAATTCCGTAGAGGCTCCTAGATCGGCTGCTATGCGAGATTCCTGCTGCCAAGCCCAGAGCAGGCAGAGGGTGATTGCAGCCCCAGACGTCGATCGGTATTGCAGGCGTGTGAGACTGGCCGAATGAAGCGACTTCCATAGATCGACTGCCCCCACCCCTGCAATGACCGCAAGCGGTGTCAATAAGTGAAGGTTATAAAAATCCCAGAACGGCCGGTGTACCAGGTGAATAAGCAACGCCACCCCCTCCGCCCACAGCCATGGAGCAAGCGGGCGTAGCCGGCTTGTGGCGTAGCGATTGGCTATCGCAAAGAGGGCGAGGAGACAGATGAGCCAAGCGTCCGCATAGATCGCTGGGTCCATGTGATACAACCACACTTCTTTCGCTACGAAATCCAGGTGCGAACTTACCATCGTTGCCCACGACCAGCCGGGTTGTATTAATGAGCCTACGATGGTAATGGTCACTGTTGAGAACCCCCACCCCACAGCGCGCCAGTAGCTTCTCTGACATAACCAGGCGAATGGCACAACCAGCGCAAACGCAGCCGTGAGTTTTACAGAAAGCCCTGTAGCTGCGAGTAATACTGAAATGCAAAACGGCAACCAACCATCGCCACGAAGAATGAGTGGCAGCAGGGAGGCCAAACCAATCGAGTAAGCTGGCGCCTCAAGCATGAATGAGGCGAAATAGGACGGCCCCGCGAGCCACAAGAGAATCGTGGAAATCGCAGCCGACCACTTGAGACCCTCGCGGGACCAGTAGGCGACCCACACCAATGGCATGGATGCTCCAACCAACACGACCAACATTCGGCCCCAGGAGAGCGAGGGGCCGCATACCCGAAAAAGAACCGCTCCCACTATTGACCACAAGGCCGGCTGGTCATTCCACATCCGGCTGCCATGCCCCTTAAGAAATTGAAGCGACTTTGCGGCCTCCATGCCCTCATCACCGCCAAGGACGCGACCGCGCCAGAGCCATACGATCACAGTCCCAGCAAGGAGCCATAAACATGCCGTCCCAAGCGCGGGCCAAAGGGACGGTTCGTCATCCGGGGCTGGGAGCGTGTGTCTGGAAGTTGCGAACAACCCGCCAAACGAAGCGGTGCCAAGCCCACAAGCGAGCACGAACGAAATCGCGGACTCCACCTGCACCATTGGTTTCCAGTGCCCTAGCAGCCCTCCCAGGCACGGGCACGGAGCCGGAACCCGCAGTCCCGCCCCAATTGCGTGGTAGCCTATGAACATAACGCTCAACCCCAGGCATACCGTTAGGAACGGGCGTGTCCCCCGAGCCGCCAGAATCCCGAGCGCGCCAATCTCGGCCGCCAAGCCCAGCCAGACATAGACCCCGAAGGTCCCCGGCAGGAATGGATGCGGCTGGGCGAGCAGCCCAGTTCCAAGCACCAAGCTGAACGCCTTCGCCGCAGCCGTTATGAATACAATAGACGCGCAGGCCAAGACAGGCCTGCGCTCTGATGGACTGATACCCATGGCTCCGGGCCTTAATCGGGGCACTGGTCAGGGCAATCGCCCGACTCCCCGTCTGGCTCCAGCCCCGTCCATGGCGTAGACGTACCCCCACAATATACTAGCGTACCGTCCGCAGCCGTCCAACTACATGAATAATTACACACGCCACCCGACGGGGCTGTATTACACACTCCGCCTGACCCCGTCGTAGCCAATGACTTCGTATCGGTGCTTGTGCATGTTGCGAAAGCCCCGCTGCCATCAGGGCAAGGGGTACTACTCGTGGGACCGCAGTGAGGGTCGAAGGGCATGAAGCACGCGGCAGCGCTGAACGCAGCCGCGAGCAGAGCAACAATTATCGTTTTCTTTTCACGCATACTTCTCCTTTTGTTTCGTTCATGGATTTTGTTTTTATTTTATTTACTGCTTTTTTCTCTGGCGCCAATACCATAGCGCAAGAAAGGTTGCGGAGACGACGCTCAGCAAGAGCATGATAAGGGTTCCCGTTGTTCTGAGTGGCGCACCGACTGGAGTAAGGCCGAAGGCAGGCGCAAACCCCCTATCCGTTAAGGAATATGGCCGATCATTTGTCCAGTATGTGAAATGGCGATTAAGTTTTGCCTTAGCAAAGTCTCCGGGGAGAAACCCATCGGCATGTTGCAGTTCGTTACTCCCCAGTTCGAGTGAAAGAAATTCGTAGCGCATAGCCCATTTGGAGTCTTGAACGGTGAAAATTACGGGGATTGCCGACTGTTGTTCATGCTGGTAAGTAACTGATCCACCCATAAAGTTGCCGAGGCTTGGATATTCAGCCGATCTGGGCAGTCCATCTGGAGCGACGTTGAGTTTGCCTGTAATAGCGCCGCTCCCAGTTACTCTGTTTAAAACAAAGTTGGTGGGGACTGCGGTGGTGAAACGCACCCCTTCCCACCGAACCTCGCTAACTGAAAGGACGTCTTTGCGCCGAGGCACCCCGAGCGAAAGCGCGCTGAACATCAGGTTGCGGTATAGGCTTCCGTACTCATCAGGGCAACTGCCTGACGCCTGACCCTTGGCCGCGACATGAACGTCCTTGTCGCTGACAACCCAAAACTCTTTCAGCGAGGCTCCGCAGACGCAGTTGCCCTCCTGCGGCACCAGTTTGGAGGGTTCCTGTTTGTCAGGGATCAGGAGCTGGACGTACCAGGTCTGGCCGTCTTTCTGCCAGCTAAATCGCCACCATCCCTGGTTTATTACCTTGCCGCGCTCGGTGATCTTTCGATAGACGGTGGCCTCTCTTATCGAAATCTCACCATTTACGAATTTCTGAAACGTGGCAAGCTTCGAGTCCGCCGCCACGCCAGCATGACTTGACGCCGCAGAGAGTAGCGATAAAGCTGCACTGAGGATTGCTCTTGGCCACGCAGGGAAGGGAGAACCGCTTTTTTGAGTCTGACTCATTTTCGCAGTGGTCTCGACGCAAATCATGCGCAGGTTTTAAAGAGGTCGTCAACATCTTTTTGAATTTAAATGAATTTAAAGGGACTGTTGAGGACTGATGGTTGCGTGCTCAGCTTCGCTTGCCAAGACTGCTTCGAGTACTCATGGCGTGCTAATGCGATGCTCTCGAAAACTCTTACCGCGACCCTGACCCAAAGCACCTCGCTCACCTCGAGACTTCGCCGCCAAAAAGGACGTTCTCAATTTCAATAGAGCAAGGAGGGCTTGTTCTAATTCAGTTTTCTCGATCCCTCGCCTCGCCCTACGAAGCAGGCCCAATATTTGCCCCATCTGAACGTTGCTCGACCACTTCACCATGGGTGTTTTTCGTGGCGGGCTACGGCTGGCTGGTAATCTTGGACCACTCGATGTTCTGTCCGGCGGCGTAGATGGCGAAGGCCTTTTCGTTCTGAATGAGCACCGCGCGCACCACGCTGGAATCATCCGCGCGACCGAGATTTAATACTGTATCGGGAATGATGCCGACCTTTTTGTGCGAGTAAATCAAGGCGAACACCGCCTGCGCAAAAGCGATGTATGGCAAATCCTTATAGGCCCCTTCGGCAATGTCCTCGACCGCGTTGGCCAGGAATTCGAGTTGGTCCACTAAATGCGGAAAAAGCGGCTCATAAATCTGCGTGAACTCCAGCTTCCATTGTGGCAAATGCCGCAGCATTTTCTCCACAACTGCTGGGGTAATCGACCCCGCCCCACGATTAACAAACTCCACAATCTCCGGCATGCGCGAAACTCTAGCCCACCCCCTAAAAAGGGAAAGAGAATTTATTCCTGGCCACGGATCGCTTATGAACCCACTCTGTCCTTTAATCCTGCCAGTTTCACGGCAATGGCATCCAGGTCCAGTCGCGCCGAGCCTCCATTAGACCGGTTGAGCATCAGGCAAAACGCCAGCCGCTCACCCGCAGCGGTGGTGACATAACCTGAAAGAGAATCGGCCCATCGCAAGGAACCGGTCTTGGCCCGCACATCGCCGGCGGCGCGCGTGCCTTTCATCCGGTTGCGCAATGTGCCATCAACTCCCGCTATCGGCAGCGCCGCCAAATAGGTCTCAGCCGCTTTGTGCCGGCTCATGAATGCCAGCAGGGCAACTGTCGCCTCAGGCGTCGCCAGATTATTTCGGGACAGCCCCGAGCCTTCTTCGAAAAAAACCTCGTCTCGCTTTATGCCCGCCTCTTGAAGGAATTTCTCCAATTCAGCAATGCCGAGTTCTTCGGAGGTCCTGTTCGTATCGCCGGGTGAACGCGCCCATTCTCCGACCTGGTCCAGGAGCAGGTCGGCGTAAAGATTTTGTGACGGCTTCTCAATCTGGCGGGCGATTTCACTCAACGGCAATGATTCCGCCGACCCCAATTCGATTAACTTGCTGCAATCCAACGGCGCCGCCTGCCGGTCCAGCCAGTGCGTTGTGCGCGCTATGCCTTCAACCTCGATCCCATGCCGGGCCAGGGCCTCTTTGAACAAGGCCACAAACAAACCAGCCGGGTTGTGGACGGGGACCTCCTCGATCTGCCCCGCGCCGGTCAACGGGACCTGGCCGGAGACATAGACAACATTCTCCTCGAGTGGCCGGTAAAATGTCAGGGCGCGGCTGCCGCCTTTCTCGATGGTGACCGTGCGGTTGCTGAGAACCAGATACGGCGCCGGCGATAGCAGGGCTAGCGCAGCCGGGATGCCGGCACGCGCCCCTGGCATGGCGCTGAGTTTCACCGTGTTTTCATTGATTGTTAACGCCGAAATCTCCGCCCCATAAGAATACTCGGCATCATCCCACGCCCAGCCGGACCCAAATTCCGGCCCGCGAAAAAAACTGTCATCCCCCACCAGGTCGCCCTTGATACGTTTGACCCCGGCATTTGTCAGGGCCCTCACGAGCGCTTCGAGCGCTTTGAAAGTGTCCCCGCCCTGGAGCTTCTCGTTGATCGTTGGGTCGCCACGGCCATAGACAATCAGGTCACCTTCGAGGAAACCTCCGGCGTTTGGCCGGGTGGCGGCATAGAGCGAGGTCTTGATGCGGTAATCGGCCCCGAGGCGGTCGAGGGCCACCGCGACCGTGTAAAGCTTGCAGTTCGAGGCCGGGCTCAAGAGCTTCTGCGCGTTGTGCTCGAACAGCGTTCGTCCGGTATCCAGCGACACAATCTTAATGCCCCAAAAGGCAGCGGCGTACTTGGGTTGGTTGATGAGCTCGGTTAGCTCTCGTCGCAATTTCGATATCTCTCCGAGCGGTTGCTGGTTTGGCGAAATAGCTCCTGATCCCCGTCCCTCCGGGACAGCCAGGCCTGGCAGCCCGCCCGGGCCATTCATGGCCAATACCGCCATCCCCGCACTCAGGGCGCCCCAAAGTCTCCATTGCATCATAACCCGCCGCTCAGTACACCACCTTATTGAGCGGGTATTCGATAATCCCCTCGGCGCCGGCGGCCTTCAGGGCCGGGATTAATTCACGGACCACGTGCTCGTCTATAATCGTCTCGACCGCCACCCAGCCTTCCTGGCTTAAGCTGGAAATGGTCGGGTTGCGCAATGCAGGAAGGGCCTTTAAAAGGGCCGCCAGGTTTTTGTGGGCAATATTCATTTTCAGACCCACCTTGGCCTCGGCTTCCAATGCGCCTTTGAGCAGCAACGCCAACGTCTCGATCTTGGCCCGTTTCCACGCGTGGCCCCAAGCAGCGTGATTGGCGATGAGCCGCGGCGTTGAATGCAGCAGGGTATCGACGATTCGCAGCTTGTTTGCCCGAAGTGACGAACCGGTTTCGGTAATATCGACAATGGCGTCCACCAACTCATGCGCCTTCATCTCCGTTGCGCCCCAGGAGAATTCCACCTCCGCCTTCACGTTGTGCTGGCGCAGGTATTTCTTTGTCAGCTTTACCAACTCGGTTGCAATGCGCTTTCCCTGCAAATCTTTCACTGATTGAATGGGGGAATCCTCGGGCACGGCCAGCACCCAGCGGGCGGTCTGCCGGGTTGCCTTGTTGAACTGGAATTCGCCCACCTCGTGGACCTTCGAGCCGTTCTCCTGAATCCAATCATAGCCCGTTATGCCGCAGTCCAGGAAGGAATGCTCGACGTAACGGCTAATCTCCTGGGCCCGGATGAGGCGTATCTCCAGCTCGGGGTCGTCCACATACGGCACGTACGAGCGGCTGCTGACCGAGATATTATAGCCGGCCTTGGCCATCTTCTCGATGGTGGCGTCCTGCAGACTGCCCTTGGGCAATCCGAAACGTAATATCTTTTTATCCTTCATGATTCAACTCGCGCTTTGTAGGGCGCCGCGCCGGCGCCTCCGCGCGAGGCTGTGTTCTGCCATTATCCTCGCGGTAAAGCCATCTTTTTCTGGCTTTAAAGGGCCTTGTCAGGCGATGGCGGACCTTGCACAATGGCAGCATGTCAACAGAGGTTAAGAATCCAGAACAGGTTCGTTTTACTCGCCGTCATTTTCTTCGCGCCACCGGGGCTGTGGCAGCGGGGGTGATGGTGGCGCCGCGCCATGTCGTGGCAGCCAGCGGAGCCACACCCCCAAGCGAGCGGTTGAACATCGCCGGGATTGGCGTCGGCGGCCAGGGCGCCGCCAACCTCGATGTGCTCGGCAAGGACAATAACATCGTTGCGCTGTGCGACGTCGATTCCCGCCGGGCGGCCGGCTCGTTCGAGAAGTTTTCGCAAGCCAAACAGTATCGCGATTTCCGCAAGATGTTCGATGCGATGGAAAAGGACATCGACGCGGTGCTTGTAGCCACACCCGACCATTTTCACGCCGTAGCGGCGATGGCCGCCATAAAGCGCGGCAAACATCTCTATTGCGAGAAACCGCTGGCCCACTCAATCCATGAGGTGCGCGAATTAATGAAGGCCGCCAGGGAACATAACGTGGTCACCCAACTCGGCAACCAGGGGCACTCGTTTAATTCCATCCGCGATTTTTGCGAGTGGATTTGGGACGGCGCGATCGGCCAGGTGCACACCATTAACGCCGGTTGCAATGCGGTAAACTCCGGGCTGGACCGGTTGCCGAGTCTCCGCGAGCATTTTGATGTGCCCGCCAGCCTGGATTGGAACCAATGGCTTGGGCCAGCCCACGACCGCCCCTACAACCCCGCCTATCTGCCCGGCTCCTGGCGCGGGTGGGTGCCTTTTGGCAATGGAACAGTCGGGGATTGGGCGTGCCACGTGGTGGACCCGGTTTTCTGGGCCTTGGACCTTGGCGCTCCCAAGACCATTCAGGCTGAGGTAAAGAATTATAATCCCAAGACGCAGGGCGACGCCTATCCCAAAGGGGAGATCATCACCTACGAATTTGCATCCAAAGCCAACCGCGGCCCGGTAACGCTGCGCTGGTATAGCGGAGTCGAACGCATCCCGCGCCCACCGGAACTCGAAGCCGACGAGCGGGACATCGATACCGGGGCGGTTGTCATGGGCGACAAAGGCACGATGGTTTATGGCTCACATGGAGCGCGCGAGGTCCGGCTCATCCCCCAGACCAAAATGGATGCCTACAAAAAGCCGGCCAAAACGATCCCGCGCGTCAAAGAGCACCATTGGGACTGGCTGCAGGCCATTAAGCACGGGACCAGATCGGGCTCGGATTTCTCCTACGGCGGGCCTCTAACAGAAATCGCTTTGCTGGGGGTCATTGCGACTAAATTGCCCGGCACCAAACTGGAATGGGATGCACCCGCCGCGCAGTTCACGAATTGCTCCCAAGCCAATGACTTCATCAACCCGGCCTATCGGGCAGGTTGGAGCTTGTAAGAGCCTCTTTGATGAAAACCGCGTTTTTCCCGGCAAGAATGTTGAGCCATTTGCCGGGGGATAATTTCGAAGCGCTGGCCGCGCTCTGCGCAGAATTCGAGCGTTTCGACGGCCATGCGCGCCAATTACCCGACCACCACGATGATTACGTCGAGGCTCTCAGCATCCTAAGGGCCTTCGCCGCCGCCCGTGATGCCACACTCCAACCATTCCCCGACATCGGGCCGCAGCGGCATCAGAACATCGCCAACGTCAGCGCTTTTTTCAGCCAATTGCGGGACACCGTCCGGGCCGAGCTCTCCAGCCGCCATGCCAAAGGCTATTTCGAAACCAAAACCGACGAGTACCTTTCCCTGTTCGCCAAAGCGTCGGCCTACGAGTTTTCCGAGGCCGATTTTCAGCGCTTGCAGCATTTGATCAATGAATTGCGCGAGTTGTTGCTCAACAGCGCCCTGATGACCGAAGACCAAAAGCGACGGCTGCTGCGCCGCCTCGAGGCCATGCGCAGCGAACTGCATCGCAAGACGAACGACATCGATCGGTTCTGGGGTTTTATGGGCGAGGCCGGCATTGCGATGCGAAAATTCGGCGAGGACCTCAAGCCCATCTCCGAGCGCGTGCTGGAACTTGGGAGGATCATCATCACCGCAATTCTTGATAAAGAAGGCATCAAAGCCCTCCCCGAGTTAAGTCGCATTCTGCTTCCAGACCAACCGGAGGCATCGGGCTAAGCCAGTCATGCGCAGGCGTGTGGAGTGCGGCGGCAACCGGAGCGCGGCGCCGCTTTGGATAGCGCGCGCCGCACCGCAGCTCCAAAAGCGCCGCCGTCGCTCCAGAAACGGGCGCATGACAGGATTCTTCGGATGCACCTTTTTTCCAGGGAACTCCTCTCCAAGAGTATATGGAGAGCATATATACACCGAGGCGTCAGCCCTGAAGAATCCTGCCAGCGCGCTCCAGAAGCACCCCCTCAAATTTTAACGTGCTATTTGCCGGCGAGCGCCTTTTAATGCCTCGGTTATGACGACTTGGATTTTGGCGGTAATCGTGATGGCTTCGGTGGCAGCCCTTGGGCTGCGGCAGGGCGCAATTCGGGTTGCCTTTTCATTTATCGGCATTTTGGCCGGCGCGGCGGTAGCGGTCCCCTTAGGGCGCCTGGTCAGCCGGCTGCTGGGCGGGTTGATAAAAAATCCCCTGTTGCTGTGGGCCCTGGGACCGATACTGGGCTTTATCATCGTATCGGCTTTGTTCAAGGTGGCGGCGGCAGCCGCGCACCAAAAGGTGGATGTGTATTACAAGTACAAGGCGGGCGACCTGCGGCTGGCGATGTGGGAGCGGCTGAATCAGCGGCTGGGGGTGTGTCTGGGCGTGCTGAACGGCGCGGCTTACTTTGTCCTGATTGCCTTTCTCATTTATGTGCCCAGCTACATGACCGTCCAGTTCGCCTCTTCCGATACCGACCCCAAATGGATGCGCTTACTCGATGTCATGGGCCGCGACCTGCACCGGACCGGCATGGACAAAGTGGCGAGATCGTTCGACTCCATCCCCAATTTGGATTATCAAATGGCCGATTTCGCGGCCTTGATTTACCGCAATCCTTTGGCCGAGGCGCGCTTGAGGAATTATCCTGGGCTGCTTGGCCTGGCCGACTCGCCCGCATTCCAGGCCCTGGGCAATGACCAAGGTTTTATCAGGTCCTGGCAACAGCAGGACCCGATCATGACCCTACTCGATGACCCAAACATCGCGGCCATCCGCAGCAATCCCGACGAACTCAAGACCATTTGGAACACGATTGCGCCGGACCTTAGCGACCTGAATGCTTACCTGGCGAGCGGGAGGTCCGCCAAATATGACCCGATCAAAATCCTTGGCCGTTGGACCTTCAACGTGGGCGCCGGCGTGGCGGCAATGCGCCGGGCTAGACCCAGCATTCCAGCTAGTGAAATGCAGCGGGTAAGAAAGTACGTCGAGGTTCAATTCGGCAAGACCGGCCTGATTGCCAAGCCGGATAATCAGATTTCAATTAAGAGCCTGCCGCCGCTCAAGGCGGGGACCCCGGGCAGCCCCCAGGACTACGAAGGCCAATGGAAAGATGTCGATGGCAAGTACCTCATCAGCTTCTCAGGCATGGACCTGAACGCAACAGTCGAGGGGGACCGGCTTACCATTAAGAACCCGGGAATGGATTTGGTATTCGACCGGGAGGATTAGCCACAGCCAACATGAACGCCTGGCATCCTCTGGTTCAGCGCGCAGTGTTTGCCGGATTGGCCATGGGAATCCTTGTGGCCCATGGCGTCGAGTCGGACGCTTCTACACCACCGGGCCATCCGAACATCATTTTCATTCTGGCGGATGATCTCGGGTATGGAGACCTGGGGGTTCTGTACCAGAACAGCCGCCCTTCTGGAATGCCGCGCATGGCGACCCCGCAGCTTGATTCGATGGCGGCCCAAGGAATGGTGCTGCGCCAGCACTACACTTCCGCGCCGGTCTGCGCCCCAGCCCGCGCCTCCCTGCTGATGGGCCAGAACCAGGGGAATTGCCCCATCCGCGACAACCAGTTTGATAAGGCGCTGCCGGTGAACCACACGTTAGCCACCGTGCTGAAACGGGCTGGTTATTACACGGGCGCGATCGGCAAATGGGGTCTGCAAGGCCGAGGGCCATCCTTTCCGGGACATCCATTGCGGCATGGCTTTGATGAGTTCTATGGGGTCCTTGGCCATGGTCAGGCTCATCACCATTATCCCGGCAATACCGGCTTGATCATGGACATGTTCAGCCCAATCACCAATGGGCTGGACGCCGCTTACGATACAGACCTGTACGCCGCCCGGGCCAAAAAGTTCATTCGCGAGCGGGCGTCTGCTCCAGCAAAACCCTTCTTCCTGTATCTGGCGTTCACCGCGCCTCACTTTTTCGAGGAACTCCCGACGCAGCCGTATCCGAGCGGGCGTGGCCTCAAAGGAGGGTTGCAGTGGCCTTTGAACACCAACTCCGGGAGAACCAACTCGTGGTATCATCCCGATTACGCAAACCAGGATTGGCCGGATGTCGAGAAACGCCACGCCACAATGGTCCGCCGCCTGGACGACGCCGTCGGAGACATTCTCCAATTGCTGCGGGACCTGAATTTGGCCGCCAACACCCTCGTGGTGTTTAGCTCGGACAATGGACCGCACAATGAAAAGGGGCAGGACCCGCGGTTCTTCGGGTCGTGGGGCGTCATGCACGGGATCAAGCGCGACCTTTGGGAGGCGGGCATTCGGGAACCGACCTTCGCCTGGTGGCCGGGGCATATCGCGCCTCGTTCGAGCAGCGATTTCGCTTGTTCCTTTTCTGATTGGATGCCGACCTTCGCCCAGTTGGGCGGCCTGCCCCCACCGGCGCAGTCTGATGGCGTCTCCCTAATGCCCACGCTCCTGGGCAGCGGGCGCCAACGCAGCCGCGGCTTTCTTTACTGGGAGTATGCCTTTGTAACGAAACGACTGAAGCAATTCCCGGTCGATCGAGAGTTGTTCGCGCGCAAGGCCATCCCCACCCGAGGCCAATTGCAGGCGCTGCGCCTGGGAAACTTCACGGCCGTGCGCTACGCGATTACCAATTCCTCGGAGCCGTTCCGGCTCTATAATGTGGCGACCGATCCGCACGAGGACTTCAATCTGGCCCAATATTCAACCAACGCCGCTCTGATGAAGCAAATCAATGAACTGGTGCGGCAGGTCCGCCGCCCTGAACCCAGCACCCGCCGGCCCTACGACGGGGACCTCGTCCCTCCGGTTCATTCTGCTTCCATGAAACCTGGCTCGGTCCGCTATGCAGTTTTCCCTGGCGCCTGGCCTTGGGTGCCGGATTTCGATGCGTTGGTCCCGGCAAATACGGGTGAAGCAGCCACACTCGAGCAGCCATTAAACGAAACCAATGCGGCTTTTGGCGCCAGCTTCAAAGGGGTGCTCGATGTGCCGCGCGACGGCCTTTACACCTTTTATTTGAAATCCGATTCCGGCGCCCAGATGTGGGTGCACGAGGCCCATGTGATTGACGATGATTTCAACCATGATGGGACTGAAATCTCGGCATCAATTCTTCTACAAGCCGGCGCGCATCCGGTCCGATTGTTTTATCGCCACAGCCCCGGGCCGGTCCTCTTATCGGTGGAATTCTCAGGCCCGGACATCAGCAGGCGCCCGGTTTTTGGGAAAAGTCCCTGAGAGGCGAATAACTCGCATCCGCCCGATGGCGGCCATTAACTAAATAACGGGGATTTGCGGGAGGTCGTCCCTCCTGACCTGAGCGGTTACCGCCCGGCGTCGCAACAGCCGGTAGGCAACGATGCACGCCGCGAATCCCAACGCACACCAATAAAACCCAAAATGTTCTTGAAAGAGTCCTTCAATCAGGATGTCCATAATGATCACCGCGTGAAACATCATGTCCCAACCATTGAGAAAATATCCTCGGCGCCTCACGGCCGACAGCAGCATGGTGAGAATGACCACGGAAACCAGGGCGCTCAGCAGAATCCATTTCCCGCTCAGCCGCAGCCATAAATTAAATATCGCCACATAACTGGCCAACAGGAAAATCGTGAAAGACCACCGGCCCGATTTCATAAAAAAGACCGCTTTTCAACTTGCTGAGTTAAGTCCCAGGCGGCAAGGGAGAAAAAAGGCCGTCTCCTATCCCCGTTCAACTTCTGTCTTTCGGCTTCCAGATTTGCGCTGTTCATTTCCTACCCTTTTCACCACAGAGATACAGAGGCACAGCGCGGCAGAGCCGCAAAAGAACGCAAAGAGCGCATGAGACGCGTCAACTGCTTTTTTTGATTTCGTTCAATCTTCTGGGGGCATGATCAGAAGGTGGAGGTTGGAATCGGCTAACAAATTGGAACGAAGGAAACCGGGCAGCAGATGAAAGTGATTGTTCATGAGGCACCAGGCGTGGACCTGCAAATCGGTTTTCTCACACGCTTGGCCGAGGGTATCAATGAATTGATGGCGGTCCTGGTCGTCGAGGAAGATCGGCTCGCGGCGGTCGCCCCGATTCATGGCGTGGTAAATGGCCCCTGGGTATTGAAGTCGCAGCTTCCTTGCCATTGGAAGCCAAGATGCGATGCCTTCGAGGAAAAGTCAAGCGCCGAAGATGCTGACACGCAGTCAAAATAAGCTGTTCTGACCCCCACCTGACAAAGACCGAAATCAACGTTAATAATCACCCGCGCAGCGTACAAAACAATTCGCGTGCCAAAAAGCAAATTCCTTTCAATTCAATAATGGCTTTACCGAGGCCGTTGGCCTGGGGTGGTATGAGCGACGCCGTTGGCGTGTAATCGGTTAGTGACGGCGGGCGCTGCCGCCTAAAGGCGGCGTTCCGCGCGTCCGGAACGCCGGCTTCAGCCGGCAGGCCCGTAGTCACTGAGGCATTATGTTGGCGTGTTGGCGTTCAATTTCGCGGTTGACATACATTGTACTTCAATGTATAGAGGTTCAATGCTTGCTAAAGATATGGTGGCCGCCTCCACGAAACCCCTGCTGTTGTCCATACTCGCCGAGGGCGAAAGTTACGGCTATGAAATCATCCAGAAAGTGCGCGAGCTTTCTGGCGGGCAGATTCAGTGGAGCGACGGGATGCTGTATCCTGTTTTGCATCGGCTGGAACGCGACGGTCTGATCGATTCGGAATGGAGGGAAGCTGACACGGGACGCGAGCGAAAATACTATTTCATCAATTCCGGTGGCCGCAAAGTTCTCAAAACTGAGCGTCAGCAATGGCTGACCGTTCACAACACCTTGAGGAAATTATGGAAAATCAAACCCGCTTCAATCTGAACTACGCCATTGAAAGCTGGCTGCAGGAACTGGCCGCACAAACCAGTCTCACGGCGGAAGTCCGGCGTGAACTGGAAACGCATCTGCGTGATGCCGTTGCCGGATTCCAGCAACACGGGGCGAACGATGAGGAATCCTTCTGGCTCGCACGCCGCCGCATCGGCCAACCGGAACGGCTTGGCGAAGAATTTGAAAAATCGACCCGTCAGCACTCTGGCGCAACAGGGTGTTTTGGATGGTGCTCGGGTGTCTGGTCTTTTCTTTGTGGACGAATCTCATCAGTTGTATTTCACTCCATCATTGGCTGGATAATGGATATTTATAAGCAGGTGGAATCCCTTTCCGTTCCTCACGCGCTGCGTGCGGGGGATATTTGCCGGCGAACACGCGTTCGGGCCAGGGAGCGACTTCGTAGCGCCAGACCTCGGGTTGAAACAGAGAAGCGACCAGGTAACAGTTTAGCTCGTATTGGCGAGGCTAACTGGCGCACACCTTTGTCTCAACAACGAAGCGGCGCGCGCGGTCTGGGACTGAGCGCTTTGCGATAGAGGACAGCCTGCGCTTGGGCGGTGTTCTGTGTCAGGAGCACGCGGAAAAACTCGTGAGGTTTCTTGCCCTGGCGGCGAGCGGTCTCGAAGAGACTGCGCAGCACGCTGTGATTCTGCAGGCCCTTGTCCGAGCGAGTACCCTGCACGATTTTTCTCATGATGACCAGCGGCCGCAGACTCCGCTCGGCCTGATTATTAGTGGGCGGAACCTGCCGGCGGCGAAAGCAGGTCAAAAGCAGCTTCTGCTCCGGCCCCGATAAGCGTTTGCGAAACGCCTCGGCTTTTGGGTATCGCAACGCAGTGGCACACAAATGACGCAACTGGCAGCGCAACGACTCTCCTTTGGGTCTGGCCGCTCTGGCCGGCCATCGGCCACGAGCCAGTTGGTGATGGGCCTGGCAGGCGGCGCGGACCCAGCCTTGAATGTCCTGGCAGAACTGGCGGGCACGAGGGTCAGCCGCCTTGCCCTTGAGTAGCGCCAGCTCGGCCTCCAATTCTTTGGCTTTGGTTTTGATGTGAGCCAGACACGACTGCCGGTCTTTGGGGTGGACTCCATTATAGGAGCCAAAGGCATCGGCTACCAGAGTCCCGTCGAAGCGCTCGCCAAATACCGCTCGGGCGGCTTCGGCCGAGCGGTGCGCGTCGAGGTGGTAGAAGGCCAAATCGTCATTGCCGGCATACCACGCCCAGTAGGGCTGGCCGTCATGCCGCCAGGAGGTCTCGTCGCCGTGCGCGACAGGCAACGAGCGAATCTTTTGCAACAGGTCCTCGTAGAGCGTAGGCCGCGACGGACCGCCTGGCGCTCGAACCCATAAGCGCTGGCCGGCACGAAGTTCAGCCCGAAGAAATCGCTGAAAAACTGGCTGATTTTACGGTCCGAAACATTGAGTTGATAGCGCAGGTAGGCGGCGGTGGCTTTGGCTGCCGGACCGATGTAAGCGCCAGGCATTTCCCCCGGTCCGCACCGCCACACATCCTTGTCGCACTTTGGGCAGTGGGCCATCTGGTGGCGAAAGCAGGTGACCACCGTGCGCGGTTCCAGCACGATGTCTTCCTGGATGTGTTGGTGGAGTTCCGAGACGGCTTCCAGCTGCAGGGCGTGAAGTTGAGCCCGGAGTTGTTGATTCTCCAGTTGGAGTTCTTTGCCATGCCGCTGTTCTTGGCGTAACTGCTTGTTAATCTCCTCCAGTTGATATTCGTAATGGCACTCTGTGGGCTGGGTGTGCTGATACTGGTGAAAGACCCAGCCGGTGGAGAGTCCTTCCAAATAAGGGCACCCATCCCGATAGGGGCAAGAGAAGTCGTCGGGCAGGTCTTTAAATTCAGGCATTGTCAGTCTGGCGGCGGCAGTTGAAGCAGGCGCCAGTTAGCCTCTGAGAGGCGCTGGAGAAGTTTGCGGACT
>DASYZB010000003.1 GCA_035946615.1 Verrucomicrobiia bacterium | reverse complement strand
CGGCGTAAGCTTCGCGCTAGAACGCCTGCTTCGGTAGAATACCTGCGGCGAATCGCAGGGCTTAGTTCAGGAACTATCCATTTAAGCAGTGAACTCCTGCGGCTTCACGTCGCACCTGACGGATGCCTGACGGATAATTGATGGGAAATTGACGGATCTTTTTGAAAAAAATGCCCATCTTTCTGTGTTCCTGACGGGTTGACGGCAAAAAGAGGGGGGGAGGCTGTGTCCAAGGGTGTGTCCCCCTTCATTGGCGCCTGGCTATTGGCGATAATTGATCACTTGCCAATATGCGATTTGCCATATCGACCCCGGTCTGAAATTTCAATTCTCAAACTTGTAAGCCCTCCCAACCCTGGACTCCCTCTCCTCTCTCCCTCACCACATTAAGCCAAATTAAGCCAGATTAAACCAAATTAAGGTAAATTAAGCTATAAACTGCCCCCTCGTGCCCAGTCGGTGGTGTTCTTTCTAAAAATTCAATGTCAAACCTCATCCTCGTCCTCACTACCTGCCAAACCGAAGCAATCCCTAATGACAGAGTCCAAGCAACGAGCCGCCGGTCCTGAGTGTAGGAGACGACGTAAGGAGTCTCTGATCAGCAACTTCCCGATGAACCAAAGGCGGCCATCTGGCAACCTTGATCAGAGACTCCTTACGTCGTCTCCTACAAAGGTTTGGAACTGACATTGCCATTGGTCCTTCCCCTCTTCCTCCGTCGCCTCCGTGGTCGCATTGGCCACCCCCAAATCGCAAGTCAAAATTCAAAAATCAAAATTCCCCACCGTCGCATTTCAAATAATTCTGTCCCCCCATGATTCTGTCCTCTCGGCTTCCGGCCATGCATCCCCCCACAAATTGCGCCAAATTGCAGCTAGTTGCGGCAAATTGCACTTCGCCCATTTTGTGTAACGTCGCCCACCGTTCCGTGGACGTGTTCTCAAATTGAGCCGTGCGGGCGCACTGAGGGTTCTTTCTTGAACGGAAGCCGAGCCTCGCGAGCCTTTCGCAATTAGGCGATTCTTTGTTGCATCCGTATGAAAGTCCTTTCTGCGTTCGGCGTAATGGCCGCGCTCTGTTGCCTTCCCGCAGGCAGTGCGAGTTGCCAGCAATTCAACCAACTCATGCCCGTCCCGATTCAATCGGTGACTGTCGAGGACTCCTTTTGGTCGCCCAAACGAAAGATTTGGCAAGAGGCGACAATCCCGGATTGCTTCACAAAATTCGAGAATGACCGCGGTGGAGCGCTCAATAACTTTGACCGGGTCCGTGACGGAAAATCGGACGGGCACGCCGGGCCGCCCTGGTACGACGGGCTGATTTATGAAATGATCCGCGGCTCGGCGGATTTTCTGGCGGCCAGGCCCGATCCGGGTTTGGAAAGGCGGATTGATGGCTACATCGGGCGCATCGCCGAGGCCCAGGACCGTGATCCCAATGGGTATCTGAACACCTGGACGGAACTTGAGCATCCGAACCAACGGTGGGGTCTCAACGGCGGCAACGATGGTTATCAGCACGAGATGTATAACGTCGGCGCGCTGTGCGAGGCGGCGGTGCACTATTACCAGGCCACTCACAAGACATCTCTCCTGAAAGTGGCAGTCAAACTGGCCAACTACACCTGCGATCAGGTCGGGCCGTCGCCCAAATACGAATTGGTTCCCAACCATGCCATCGCCGAGGAGGCCTTCGCAAATTTGTATCTGTTCTTTCGCCGGCATCCGCAGCTCAAGCAAGACATGCCGGTCCCCATTGACGAAAACCGGTACCTGGCGCTGGCTCAGTACTGGGTCGAAGCACGCGGACATCCGCGCAAAGACCAGCCGTCCTACGGCGCATATAACCAGGATGACAAACCGGTTTTTGAGCAAACGGCGATTGAAGGACACGCAGTACGCGCGTCCTTGCTGTGCGCCGGCGTCACCGCGCTCGCGGGCATCAATGGGCGCGAGGATTATCGCGAAGCGGCCATCCGATTGTGGAAAAACATGACCGAAAAGAAGATGTATGTGACCGGTGGCATCGGCGCGACTGCCGCCGGCGAAGCGTTCGGGAAAGATTATTTTCTGCCTAATGACGGTTACCTGGAAACCTGCGGAGCTGTCGGCGCGGCCTTTTTTTGCCGCAACCTGAACTTGCTCACGGGCGAGGCCGGTTACGCAGATGTCCTCGAGCGCGAATTATATAATGGCGCGCTCGTGTGCGTTTCGGCAGCCGGGGATTCCTACACGTATGTGAATCCTTTGGAGGCGCCCCACGGCAACTCGCGCTGGTCCTGGAACGGATGCCCTTGCTGTCCGCCGATGTTCCTGAAGCTCATGGGGGCAATGCCCGGTTACATTTACGCCCGGGACAAAGCAGGGATTTATGTGAACCTCTTCGTCGGCAGCAAAGCCCAAATTGAAGTCGCCGGCCAGAAGGTGGCGATCGAGCAGGCGACCCGCTATCCCTGGCAAGGCGAGGTAAGAATCGCGGTTAAACCAGCCAAACCCGCTTCTTTTGACTTGCATATCCGCATCCCCGGTTGGTGCCAGGGGCCATCGGTTCCCGACGCTCTCTATCAAGCCGCCAGCCGCCCCTTGCGGGGAGCCGCGCGCCTCCAGGTCAATGGCAAGCTCGTTGAGGAACCTGAGATTGTTCGCGGCTACGCCACAGTGCATCGACGCTGGAAATCCGGGGATGTCGTGCAACTGACGTTGGACATGCCTGTGCAACGGGTTCAAGCCAATCCGCGCGTGGAAGCAGATAAAAGCCGGGTGGTGTTAATGCGGGGACCGCTGGTTTATTGCTTTGAAGGGGCTGATAACGGAGGAGCGGTTAAAAACCTGAGCATTCCGGCGGACGCTAAATTCACGCCCGAATACAAGAGCGACCACCTGGGTGGGGTGACCGTTCTCCACGCGAGCGCGACCGGGGTTTTCCAGACTCCGGCAAATGCGGTCGTTCCTGTGCCGTTCACGGTGATGGCGACGCCCTATTATGCCAACGCCAATCGGGGCACGTGTCAAATGCAGGTGTGGCTCCCGGAAGCTCAGGATGGCTGCAGCCCGCAACGACAGGAGTAAGCAGTGTGGCCGCCGGCTTGGCCCGGTGAAACTCAGGGCTGAGGTCAGAGCCTCCTGGCGTCGGCTGCTACGATCTGACGAAAACGAGGACGCTCGGCCCACCAGCCGTGCTCTTACCAGGACCACTCCAGGAGTGAAACGGCCTGGCGGGGCAGGTCCAGGCGCACGGTGATATCCCCATTCTTGATGCCGGCATTCGGAGGCGCAGGAATGGTTGCAAGTTCGCCGGCTTTTTCGAGGCGAAGATACTGTTCCGGCGTGGGCTGTTGGGGAGAACCCATCCGCTGCCAGGCGCGAAAGGCATTGCTGCGGTTATCATCGATGCGGAAATGAAGGCACCCGGCCCGGCGGCTCGATGGAGGCAGTCCGGTGACCTGAAGATGGACAACGGCTTGGGAGCCTGGCACATCGTCATCGTGGTAATGCCACAACAGAATGCAGAGCTTGTGGGAATCGAGACAGGCTAACGCAGAGACATCCGGTTGGGCGCGCACACCGTCCTTTAGCATCGTTTCAAGCGCCACAGCGTGGTCGCTCTGCACATCGAGCTGCCGGCCATTCATTCGGCTGAACATGCGAAACACATTGAGCACAGGTTTATCCAATCCATTGCTGGCCAGAGAACGGAACCCAGCGAAATAGGGCTGGTCCTCGAACTCGAAGGCCCAGGTTAGAGCGCCTTCGAGATTCACGCCATAGCGCCTGGCCAGCTCACAGTGGCGCGCGAAGACCGCCGCCGTGTAGCTCGAGTACATTGTCCCGTTGCGGTATGCCAGGGCAGGCCCCTGACAGGCCGCGCAACCCTCCGGGTCAGATTCACCGATAATGATGGGTATGGACTTTAATTCGGGAAAAGCCCCAATCAGTTCAAAACCGTCACGCAGCGCGCGGAGTTGATTGGCGATCCCCATGCGCACGTGGCCGTTGACATAACTCGGAGCGCCTTTGGCGTGGAATGAAACAAAATCCAGCGGCGTTCCTGTAGCGCCGGTGGCGTAGTTCGTGCCTTGCAGACAATGCTCCAAAAACTCGCGCATAAAGCGTCCACCGCTGCCCGCGGCGTCGGGGCCGCCGACCCGGGCTGTCGGCAGCGCCCGTCGCACACCAGCAACGGCGTAGTCATGGAGCTTGAGGAATTCCTCCGGTGTCCCTTTCCAATAGCCAATGTTGGGCTCGTTCCAAACCTCCCAGTACCAAGACTCCACCTCGGCGCGCCCGTATCTTTCGATACAGTGTTGTGTCCATTGGAAGGCCAGTTCGCTCCACTTGCGGTAATCCTTGGGTGGATACGCCCAGCCCGTAAAGATCGCGTTGTAGCGAGCCTGCGGCGCCCAGTGGTGTTGATAGGGCTCTGGCTTGATCGAGAGGGATTGGGGCATGAAACCGATCTCCACATACGGCCTGACCCCGCGCTCGATGTAGCTGTCGAAAATCCCGTCCAGGATTCTCCACTGATAAACCGGGTTGCCTTGGGCGTCCTCATTATAGGCGCCCGTTGAACCCCACTTGAGCGCCGGAGTGCCGTCGCCGGATGTCAGAAGATTATGCGCCCGAAAATAAATTCGGTGAGGGGCTAGTTTGCCCAGTTCACCAAGCAACTTCTGGCCGTTCTTCATGCTGGCGTAATTGGGTTCATCCGCTCCAAAGAAACGCCAGACAGGCTTCAGTTCATCATGCGGCTTGGACGCATCGACTTGAATCCGGACAGGAAAAGCGCCCAACGCTTCACGGTTAGAGTTAGTCTCAAACTCGACCCCTGCTATCGCCTGTGGGGCAGCCGAATCATCGGACTCTGCGGCGGACGCCGAACGCAGCACCCCTGCGAACATCGCCACCAGAACCAAATGAACTTTTGTATGCAGGTCCAGCTTCATCCCTCATTCCTCATCATTTCCCTCGGGGCTAATGACAGAGTCGAAGCAACGAGCCGCCATTCCTGAGTGTAGGAGACGACGTAAGGAGTCTCTGATCAGCAACTTCCGGGTGAACCAAAGGCGGCCAGATGACAATCTGATCAGAGACTCCTTACGTCGTCTCCTACAAAGGTTTGGAACTGACCTTGTCATTGGCCCTGTCCTTTCCCCTCCCATTCCCAATCGCGCACCTCGGGCATATCCTCGCCGTAACGGTGGATATAAAGTTTGTGCTCGATGAGCTTGTCGCGGAGGGCTTGTTTGGCGTAGGCAGCGCGGGCGCCAAGGGCGGGGACCCGCTCAATCACGTCGCCCGCCAGGTGGAATCTGTCCAGTTCGTTTAGCACAACCATGTCAAAAGGTGTCGTGGTGGTCCCTTCCTCCTTGTAGCCGCGGACATGGAGGTTATGGTGGTTGGCGCGGCGGTAGGTCAGCCGATGGATGAGCCAGGGGTAACCATGGTAGGCAAAGATGATTGGCTTGTTGGTGGTGAACAGCGCGTCGAAATCCCGGTCCCCCAATCCATGCGGGTGTTCGGTCTGTGGCTGAAGGGTCATGAGATCGACCACATTGATGACGCGGATTCTGAGTTCGGGGAAGTGCTGTCGAAGGATTTGCGCCGCCGCGAGGGTTTCAAGAGTCGGCACGTCGCCTGCGCAAGCCATGACGACATCTGGTTCGCAACCCTGGTCGTTGCTGGCCCAGGGCCAAATGCCGATGCCTGCGGTGCAATGTTTGATGGCGGCGTCCATGTCCAGCCATTGCGGGGCCGGCTGCTTGCCGGCAACGATGACATTGATGTAATGACGGCTGCGCAGGCAGTGGTCCGTCACGGACAGGAGCGTATTGGCATCCGGGGGCAGGTACACGCGGATGATATCGGCCTTCTTGTTGACGACATGATCGATGAAGCCGGGGTCCTGATGACTGAAACCGTTATGGTCCTGGCGCCAGACATGCGACGTGAGCAGGTAATTCAATGAAGCAATTGGCCGCCGCCAGGGAATGTGGCGGGTCACCTTGAGCCATTTGGCGTGCTGGTTGAACATCGAATCAATGATGTGAATGAAGGCCTCGTAACAGGAGAAGAACCCGTGCCTGCCCGTCAGGAGATAGCCTTCTAGCCAGCCCTGACAGAGATGTTCGCTGAGCACTTCCATCACGCGCCCGTCCGGGGCAAGGTGCTCGTCGGTCTTGAGAATCTGGCCCGTGAACACCCGCTGGGTCACCTCGAACAACGCCGTTAGCCGGTTCGAGGCCGTTTCGTCAGGTCCAAAAATGCGGAAGTTGCGCTGGTCAGCGTTGAGCTTGACCACGTCGCGCAGGAATTTCCCCATCACACGGGTGGCTTCCTCGCGGGTCGCGCCCGGGCTGGCCACATTGACGGCGTACTCAGTGAAATCGGGCAACCGGAGGTCACGCAGCAGCACACCCCCATTGGCGTGGGGGTTGGCGCCCATCCGGCGTTCCCCTTTAGGCGCCAACTCGCAGAGTTCAGGCCGCAGCCGGCCATTTTCATCAAACAACTCGCCTGGCCTGTAGCTTTCCAGCCATTCTTCGAGCTGCTTGAGATGCTCCGGTTTGGAGGCCAAATCCGCCAACGGCACCTGGTGCGAGCGCCACGTGCCTTCGGCTGGTTTGCCATCCACCATCTTCGGCCCGGTCCATCCCTTGGGGCTGCGCAGAACAATCATCGGCCACATCGGGCGCTCGGTGAACCCGCTTGTGCGCGCTTGAGTTTGGATTGCCTTAATCTCCGCCAGCACCTGGTCCAGTGTGGCCGCCATCAGTTGATGCATCTTTGCGGGCTCGTCTCCCTCGACATACCACGGTTGATAGCCGTAACCGGCCAACAACTCATCAAGTTCCAGGTGGCTGATGCGGGCCAGAACAGTTGGGTTGGCAATCTTGTAGCCGTTCAGATGCAGAATTGGCAGCACCGCCCCGTCATGCGCCGGGTTGAGAAACTTGTTCGAATGCCAGCTCCCGGCCAGCGGACCGGTCTCGGCCTCGCCATCGCCTACAACACAAACGGCCAACAAATCCGGATTATCAAAAACCGCGCCGTAAGCGTGAGCGAGCGAATAGCCCAGTTCGCCCCCTTCATGAATCGAGCCGGGCGTCTCGGGCGCCGCATGGCTGGGAATACCCCCGGGAAAGGAGAATTGGGTGAAGAGCCGTTTCAAGCCGGTTTCGTCCTGGGAAATGTTTGGATAGAGCTCGCTGTAGGTGCCTTCCAAATAGGTGTTGGCCACCACCCCCGGCCCGCCGTGGCCCGGCCCGGCAATAAAGATGGCATTCAGATCATTTTGTTTAATGACTCGATTCAAATGCGCATAGATGAAATTCAGCCCGGGCGTCGTGCCCCAATGGCCAAGCAACCTCGGTTTGATATGTTCTATGGTCAGGGGCGTCTTGAGCAGCGGGTTATCGTAAAGGTAGATTTGCCCTACTGACAGGTAGTTTGCCGCCCGCCAATAAGCGTTTATCTTTTTGAGCAGGTCGGCGGATAAAGGCGCAGCCTCCAATAGGGCTCGGCTTATGCCGTGGCTCTTGGCCAGGCCCCCTGCGGACAGCTCATCAACCCCTTCTCGAATGCCGTGGTTTGTGCCGGCAAACCCGGGTAATTCCAATCGCTCGGGGCTTTTTACCATTCGATGCAAAGCTTTGCTCTTTTCCGTCGGATGGGTTGCTTTAGCGGCCTTCCGTTTCAGTTTCATGAGTTTTGTGCCCTTTCGGGTTTTACATTGGCGCAGACCGAAATACCCAGCACGGCGCATGCCGTTTTGGCTATCATCCATTCCTCATCGGTCCGAATGACTCGCACGAGGGCGCGGCTGCTTTTCTTCGAAATAACGCCGGCCTGCGCCGCGTTTTCTTGCTCGTCCAGCTCGATTCCAAGAAAATCCAATCCCTGACAAATCCGGGCGCGGACAGCCGAGGCATTCTCACCGATGCCGCCGGCAAACACCAGACAATCGATTCCGCCCAGGGCCGCAACGAATGCCCCAATACACTTTTTAACCTGATAGCAAAACATCGCCACCGCGTCTGCGGCCCGAACATCCCGCCCCTCGCGTTCGAGCAAGTCCTGCATATCCGAACTGGTTTCAGAAATGCCCAGCAATCCGGATTGAAAATTGACCATCTCATTCCAATGCCGCGCGTCAAGACGTTCAGTCCTGGCCAAGTACCAAACTAACCCTGGGTCCAGGTCGCCTGAACGAGTGCTCATCGGGATGCCTCCGGCTGGCGTCAGGCCCATGGTCGTATCGACAGGGCGCCCCTCACGAACGGCGGCAAGGCTGGCGCCGTTGCCCAGGTGCGCCAGCACCAGCCGGCCACGGGCTATTTGAGGCCCCGCAACACGCGCCAGTTCTTCGAGGAGATAGGCATAGGATAAACCGTGAAATCCATAGCGGCGGACTCCTTTGGCTGCGTAGCCTCGCGGGATAGCCAGCAGACGCGCCACGGGCGGCAGGTCGTGGTGGAAGACCGTATCGAAACAGGCGATTTGGGGCACATCGGGAAACCGCTCCTGAAAGGCCTCTGTCAGGAGAGTTTCTTCGGGCAGGTGTTCCGGATCGAATGGTTCGAGCTGATGCAAGGCCTGGACCAATTCAGGGGTGATGCGTTGGGGTTGTGTGTAGTTTGGCCCTCCGTGAACCACTCGATGGCCAATAGCGGCCAGGCCCGATTTCGTCATCTTTTGTTCAACCCAATCCATCAACACCCCGACTGCTGCCCGATGGTCCGGGGCCTTTACGACGCGGGTGAAGGAATCAGCGCCGGTTGGCCCTTTGACACGAAACCGCGGGTCCTCAAGCCCGATGCGTTCGATTCTCCCCTCCAGAACCCGGCGCAATCCCTGAGCCGCCTCGAACAGAGCAAACTTGATGCTCGACGAGCCGCCATTGATTGTCAGGATGCAAGCCTTGGCCGGATTCATGACAGGCACTATCGATAGTAACGCAGAGGCGCCAAGGTGCAATGGTTCAGGTCAGGGCCAATGACAAGGTCAGGGCCAAACCTTTGTAGGAGAGACTCCTTACGTCGTCTCCTACACTCAGGAATGGCGCTCGCTGGCGCGCCATCTTGTGCCGGTCCTCGGGGAATGGCCTGTTGACATCCGTGTTTTTCCGGCGTTATCTCGTGTCGTGAACACGCAAATTCCACAGAAATTCCACTCCCAAAAGGAAACCTGCGCATCGGGCAGCCTGGACATCACCCGGCGTAAATTCCTGGCCGGCGCCGGGTCTGCCGCGCTCGGTTTGACTCTTCTGAAACCGCAACTGGCTCGCGCGGCGCAGGAAAACTCCAAGCTCAATCTCGGTGTGATCGGCTGCGGCGGGCGCGGGGCCTGGATTGCCGAGCTGTTCGCTAAAAATGGCAACTATAACGTGGCCGCCCTCGGCGACTATTTCCAGGATCGCGTAGATGCGGCCGGCACAAAACTCAACGTCGCCCCTGCCAAACGGTTCACAGGATTGTCGGCATACAAACGGCTGCTCGATGAGAAGCTCGACGCGGTCGCCATCATCTCCCCGCCTTACTTCCACCCGGAACATGCCGCCGCAGCGGTCGAAGCGGGCAAACACGTTTACCTGGCCAAACCGATAGCCGTCGACGTTCCAGGCTGCCGGTTGGTCGAAGGGAGCGGGCGCAAAGCGACCGCGAACAAATTGACCTTCCTGGTCGATTTCCAAACACGCGCCATGCCCGCCTACCAGGAGGTGCTTTCGCGCATTCATAAAGGTGACATTGGCAAGCTGGTTACTGTCTATGCCGAATACCAGACCAGCCTCATGTTCGAGGACCGCGACAACCAACTCCGCAAGGACCCGAAAAATCCCGAGACCCGCCTGCGCGCCTGGGGCATCGACCGGCTCATCTCCGGCGATGTGATTACCGAACAGAACATCCACGCCCTCGATGTCGCCACATGGATTGTTAATGACCATCCGCTTCGCGCTTACGGGCGTGGCGGGCGCGCCCGCCCGTTCCTGGGCGATTGCTGGGACCATTATTCGGTGCTCTTTTTCTTCCCCAACGATCTCATGGTGACCTTTACCTCGAAACAGGTCGGCTTTGGCTTTGATGACATCATGGTCCGCGCACACGGGACCCTTGGAACGGCTGAAACCAATTACGGCGGCAAATGCTGGCTGCACAGCCGCGATGATGTCTTTGAGGGCAAGACAGACAATATTTACCAGGTCGGCGTCGAGCATAATATCGCCACGTTCTATGAGAACGTCACTCAGGGCGAATGCTCGAACCCCACGGTGGCGCCCAGCGTCCGCAGCAATCTGACTACCATCCTGGGCCGCACCGCCGTTTACAAGCAAACCGAGGTGACCTGGGACGAAATACTCAAGGCCGGTGAAAAATGGGAGTTAGACACAACCGGTCTGAAGACATAAGGCGTTACTGCCCAAGCGCGCGCGTAAAGAGCATCCGATGGATGGGCGCCGGGTAAGGCTCGCTTGGACGCGCCTCAGCCCACAGAATCCGGTTCAATTCGTCCTCCGGGGCAAGGTCGTAGGCCTTGAAATTCATCCGGCTCGATTCCTTCGCATAAGGTGATTTGGCGGTGTTTCTGGCATTGAGATCGACTTGCGGCGTTAAGACCGCCCATTGCGTCGCTATCGGCTGACTTTGGAAACAGTTGAACATGGGAGTCGCGCCGGCATCAAACTGGGTCAGCGGAGGCAGGCCGAGTATCAGCTCGATGGTGCGCACCATGCTGGCGGTGGTGTAGAGGGTGCTGTCAACGAAGTGGCGTTTGCAATAGGGGCTGATGACAAAGCCCGCCGTCCGATGCGCATCGACGTGGTCCGGACCATTCTGGGTGTCATCTTCAATAACGAAGATGGCCATTTGATTCCAAAACCGGCTATGGCTGGCCGCCTCAACCAATTGGCCAAGGGCCAAGTCGTTATTGCCCACACAAGCCTCGGGGGTCGGGGCGCCGGGGCGGGTGCCTTGGGTATGGTTTTCGCCCAGGGCCATGATGCTGAACCGGGGCATATCGCCGCTCTGTTCGGCGCGGTAGAGGTCGGCAATCCAGTGCTTCACCCGCGCGGTATCGCGGCCTCCGCTCCAATCGCCGCGGTTAACTGAAGGCACCCGCTGGGACCCTTCGCCGTAGGTCTTAAAGCTCACCCCATTGCGCCGGCACAGGTCCCAGAGATAACCGTTGACCGGAGTTTCCATCTCCTCGTTGCCGGGGAGCCGGCCATGTCTCGAATAGGAAATGATCCACGAACGCTGGTTGAAATCAGTCGCCATAGCAGCGTCGCACCAGCTATGACCATCCACGCTCACCTCGCTGTTGCTGAAAAGGTCGTCGAACAGCACATACTCGCGCGCCAAGGCATGCTGGTTCGGTGTGACCTTTTCGCCGTAAATGGTCAGCTTCGGGTCGCCATTGCCCAACGGGCGGCCCTGAGCATCGGTCATGTCGCCCAGGACTTGGTCGTAAGTGCGGTTCTCTTTAATGATGTAAATGACGTACTTGATCGGACACGGGTCGCCCACGTGCGCGGGAATGACAGTGTCACCGGGCAAGGGAGCCTGCATCAGGTGCTCGGGGTGATAAGATGAATTGCGCCGAACCTGTTCGGTATACGCCGCCATCTGGGCGGTGTCTGGCCGCGGGATAAATGAGATGCTCCCTTCGAAAATGCGGCCCGTTGTATCAAAGCCCACGCCCCGGTAGCCTTTGGTGGGCGAGGAGAATTTAGGCGGATAGCTTTGCCGCGACATCAGGCCCTTGCCGTTGGCAACCAGAAGAAATCTGTTGTCCGGCGAGACGGCCACAGCGGTTGGATACCAGCCGACTGGGATGAATCCATTTACAACGGAAATCTTCTCCCCGTGCCGGCTTGCATCCTCCATCAGCGCGCCCGAGATATCGGCCACCAGCACACTGTTCTGGTCCGCGTTGACCACAAATAGCGTTTTGCCGTCCGGTGAAACGGCCACACCGCAGGGAGTGCTGCCCTCGGGCGACTGCGGATAAAGGGAGGTGCTGATAATCTCACGGGACCCCTCCCACAAGCGCCGGGTCGGGCCCGGCTCCTCGCCTGGTCTTTCGATGTGGCCGGTGGCAATTACATGCACCGTGTTATCGCCGGCGCACGCCACAAACAATCGTCCATCAGGGGCCAGGGCCATATCATTGGGGCGAACCCCGACCATCAAATCGCGCACGCGGCGCTGCAGTTTGGTGTCAATGATGCTCACGCTGCGGCTGCCCCAATTGCTCACATAAAGGTGCCGGCCATCCCCCCCAATGAGACAGGAATGCGGATGTTGGCCCACGGCAATCGTCCTCTCCAGCTTCAACGTCTCGGGTTCCAAAACCCAGACCTCGTGGTTGGCTTCATTGCAGACATAAATAATTCCGCTAGAAGCCTGAACGGTCATGCCTGCCAAAAACACAAAATTCTCGTCCGGATTGGGTTGGACCTCCTTCTCCAGCTCGGCCTTGCCGCTGCTATACTTGAAAACGTAAATCGCCCCACGGTCTCCCCCGGTAACATAAAACTTCTTGCCGTCCGGAGCGAAGGCCAAGCCGTTGAATGCTTCCTTAAGGGAGATGAACTGCATGGTCCGTTTGCCATCCAGGCCGACGAGGTTCACTCCCGCCTGATTGTAACCTGAGCAGACAGCCACTACTGCTTTGCCATCGGGCGCGATGACCATTTTTAAAGCCATATCGCTGATGCGCACAGCCTCACCGGCGGGGGATAAACCTAAGCCGTTGAAGAGCAGATTGCGGTTCGGCGCCAGATGCTGCCGGGTGCGGAATGAAGGGCTATCGACATCCTCCCCTGGCGCGCGCGTTTGCACAGCGATTGGCGCCCGTGCCCGCGCCTGGCCAGTTTTGGGAGCATCGGCCACAGCGCTCCCGGGCTCGGCTTGAATAGCCTGCCGGGCAAAGCACGCGCTACTGAACACCCCGGCAACAAAAGCCAGAACCAACCAACCCCCGCCCGACGAAGGAATTCCATAGCACCGCCTGGAAATACCCTTGCAGAAACGCAGGACTATCGAAAGGGATGGCGTACCCCGAGAAATAGCATTCATAACGGGATTCTAGCCTGCGTGCCGGCCAGGTCAACCATTGCCCGCCACGCAAGCGCTCCGGTCGCGACCGGAAAATCTATCTGGCGGGTTCCAGTGCTTGCAGGCGGGTGACAATATCCGGGTGCAGCGCCGCGAGATTTGTCCGTTCGCCTGGGTCATCCTCGATATTGGCCAGAAACCATTTCTTATCGCGCGGGGCAAGTTTTTGCTTGTCGGCCTGATCGTTGGGATTGTGCAGCAGTTTCCAGGGGCCCTCGCGGACAGCCCATTGGTCATTGAGCCGCCATTGGAGCACATCATTCGGGCTGGGCGCCTCGGCAGACTCGATTGCCGGCACGAGGCTGCGCCCGTTTAATTGGGTTTTGGGCAAAGCCACGCCGCAAATTTGCGCCAGTGTCGGCATCCAATCGCAGGCATGGGCCACCTGGCCGCGCACCTGGCCTTCCGGTAAGTGGCCCGGCCAGGAGATAATAGCCGGCAGCCGGATGCCCCCCTCGAACAGGCTGAACTTGGCCCCGCGATAGGGCCCGCTGCTCCCGCCACCATAATGGGCGCGCTCCTCGACCGAATGCCCGTTATCGGATTGGTAAACGATAAGCGTCCGCTCACGCAGCCCGGAATCTTCCAGGAACTTCATCAGCCGCTGAACTCGCTCATCGAGCGTCGAGACAAATGCCGCGTACAAGTTGCGCGGGAACTTCAAGTCATGATAATGCTCGATCCATTTGGGGTCTCCCTGGTACGGGTAATGGGGCATGTTCATTGCAAAATACATGAAGAATGGACGGTCGCGATTGGTCGAAATGAAGGCCTCGGCCCTTTCGACCATGAGGTCTGGAAAGTAATGGCCCGGCAGACGGACGCGTTGGTTGTTTTCCCAAAGGTCGTGCCGGTTTGGCCCCGCCCAATAGAAAAAATGGGTCCAATTATCGATGCAACCGCCCATGAAACCGAACGAGTAATCGAACCCATGGTCCAGAGGACGATGCCCGGCGCCGAGCCCCAGGTGCCATTTGCCGATATGCGCGGTGGCATAGCCTGCGGCGCGGAACATGTCGGCCAGGGTCTTTTCACTCGCGGGCAAGCCCTGTCCCGTCAATGTGTCCAATTGATCCGCCGCTTCGGTCGGCGGGGCGGCTCCATTATTGGGCATGCCGGCGAGCCAGGGGTAGCGACCCGTAAGCAGGCCGGCGCGCGAAGGCGAACAGACCGGGGCGGCGGAATAAAACTGGGTGAAGCGCACGCCCTGGGCGGCGAGCCGGTCCACACCAGGGGTCACCAAGTCCTTGGCCCCGTAGCAATTGGCGTCCACGCTTCCCTGATCGTCTGCCAGGATGAAGATGACATTGGGGCGGGTTGGCACAGGCGCGCCCCGGGCGGTGAAACTGAGTGAGAGCGCCGCAATGAACGCGATTGCGCTGATAGAAAGCCTGGCCATGGACAACTAAGTAGCAAGGACCCTCAAGCAGAGCAAATCTTTGTACTAATCGCGCATTAACCGCGAATGGCCGCGAACTGGGGAACTTTTTACAGGTCGGGCGGCCAGATTAGGATTTGCGTTCGTTAGCGTTCATTCGCGGTTACAAAAGAGCAAGGCGGTAGCCAATCCCCGGTTCGGTTCGCAGGCTCTGCGGGTTAATCCCAGCCTCGGCGAGCTTTTGGCGCACGTGGGCTAAATGGACGCGCAGATACTGCGATTGCTGTTCGGCGTTTGGACCCCAGACCTCCCGCAGAAGTTGACGATGGCTAACCACTTTCCCCACATTACGCGCCAGCACCCGCAGCAGCGCGTACTCAATTGGGGTCAGATGAATCTCCCGCTCTCCGACCCTGACCAGCCGGGCTACGAAATCAATGCGCAGCGAGCCTGCAATAAACTCGGGCGCCTCGCGCGCCGGGTCAGCGCGGCGCTGGATAGCGCGCAAGCGGGCCAGCAGTTCAGTCGAATCGAATGGTTTGGTGACATAATCGTCAGCCCCTGCGTCCAACGCCGCCACTTTGTCCTCGGGATCATCCCGCACGCTGGCCACCAGCACGGGCACCCGGCTCCATTCACGAATCCGGCGCAAGACCTCGCGCCCTTCCATGTCGGCCAGTCCCAAATCCAGCACCACGACATCAGGCCGGCAGAGGGCGGTTTGGGAAATTCCAAGCTGGCCGCTATCGGCTTCGACAACGCGGTAGCCTGCCCCTTCCAACCCGGCGCGAAGCAGGCGTCGAATCTGCAGTTCATCGTCAATGATGAGAGCGGTGGGGAGACTCGGCTTCATGAGGGGTTAGTTCCAGGGTTTCCACGGGCAGCACGAGGCTGAACTGCGCGCCGCCACCTTCGCGTGGCCGGGCGAAGGCCTCGCCGCCATGGGCGCGAGCAAACCCGCGCGCAATCGCCAGGCCCAGACCGGACCCGCCGGCCGGGGCGGATGGGCCGCGCGCAAACTTTGCGAACAGCGCCTCAGGGTCACCTTCCGGCAGACCCCGCCCGCGATCGAGCACAGAAAGGTCGAACTGTCCCGAGGCGACCCGTGCCCGGAGAGTGACTTCGGTGCCTGGCGGGGTGTGCATTGCGGCATTAATCAGTAAGTTCGCAAGCGCTTGCTCGATCAGCGCCTGGTCCACTTTAACAAGGGGCGGGTTGGGTTGAATCTCTCGCACCAGAGGATGGGCGGCAAGGGCGCCGCCAGTCAGGTCCAGCGCTGCGGAACATATCTCCGTCACGTCGGACCAGTCGAGTCGAGGCTGGACGGTTCCCGCCTCGAGACGCGTCATGTTCAGAAGGTTATTCACGACTCGATTGAGCCGTTCCAACGCGGTGCGGAACTCGGCCAAAGTGGTCGCGCGGTCATCGCGATTCGCTTCAAGGCTGTCCGCCACTGCTTGCAGCGCGGCCAAAGGGGTCTTCAACTCGTGTGAGACGGAGTTCAGCAAGGTCTTGCTGAGCCGCTCAGATTGGGCGATCAATTGCGCCTGCTGCTCATCATCCCGCAGGCGCTGCCGATCGAGCACCAGCGCAATCTGCGGAACGAAGGCATCGAGCAAATCCCGTTGGGCAGGGGCGAGCGGGCCGGGCTCACGGAACCGCAGGCTCAATACGCCGGCCACGCGCTCGCCGGCCACCAGGGGCAGGTGCAATCCCTCGGCTGAGGGGAGGGTGTCGGTGGCCCGCCCGGCCGGTTGCCGATGACGGTACGCCCAGCTTGCCACGCTTTGCTCCTTCTCGGGCAGCGCCCACGTGCTTGCGAAATAAGGAGTCAGCGGAGAAGAGTTGTCATCGCCTGGCAGCGAAACGGCGACCTCAGCGAGGAAGGTCTTGCTGACTTCGCGAACGACAATGGCCAGCAGATCGGCAAGGTCGGTGCCTTTGGCCAGTTCACGCGTGAGCAAATAAAGGGCGGTGGCACGTTGCTCCCGGTGCCGTTCGGCAGCCTGCTGGGTCCGCAACCGGGCCGTCAAATGGCCCATTGCCAAGGCGACCAAAAAATAGGTCAGAAACATCATTGTATCGGCGCCGTTGGAGATACGCAGCGTGTAGCGCGGTTCAGTAAAGAAAAAGTCCCACAAAAGTGCCGTTAAAGTTGCCGCCGCCAGCGTTGGGCCGCGTCCGACAAATATCCCGAGCCCAACCACAGCGACGAGGTACAACAACGAGACAGGGAGGTAGCCGATCCATCTTTGAAGAATCAGGTTAATGACCGTGACAGCCGCGACCACTCCGGCGGCCACAGCGTAGCCGCGAGCGTCCGTAATGGCAAAACGCGGGACCTCCAGCCGGCGCCCCCTCACCGGTTCTTCTTCAGCTCTGACGACATGAACGTCAACCTGCCCGCTTTCGCGAATCAGCCGATTCAGAAACGAGCCGCCGCGCAAGAGGTCCAGCACCCGCCAGCCCGCCGGTTTGCCCACGATCAGCTCGGTTGCGTTTTGTTCCCGCGCCACGCGCATAAGGCCGCGGACCACATCATCATCGGTGGTCGTGAGCACCTGCGCGCCCAGTTCGCGGGCAAGGCTCAGATGCTTGGCCAGCCGGCCCTGGTCATCTGAGGAAAGCTGGCGCGGCAGCTCGACATAGACCGCCAGCCATTGCGCATGCAGTTCCCCGGCCAGGCGTCGGGTCCAACGCAACAACGCGGCTGAGGTGGGACTGGGGCTTAAGGCGACCAGCAGGCGCCGGCCCGATTTCCACGGGTCCGTAATGCCCAGCGATTGGCGGTAGCCCAGCACATCCTGGCCCACGTGCTCGGCCGCAAAACGCAGCGCCAGTTCCCGCAACGCCGCGAGATTGCCCGGACGGAAAAAATTCTCCTGCGCCGCCCGGGCCGATTCCGGAACATAAACTTTGCCGGCGGCCAGGCGGGCGCGCAGCTCCTCGGGCGGCAAATCCACCAGCTCAAATTCCGCCCCATCCAGCGCGGTATCCGGCAGCATTTCGCGAATCGGGACGCCGGTGATTTGGCGCACGGCTTCGGCGCGGCTTTCAACATGCTGCACATTGAGGGTGGTGAAAACGTCGATACCGGCTTCAAGCAACTCGAGCACGTCCTGATACCGCTTGGGATGCCGGGCGCCGGGCGCGTTGGTGTGCGCGAACTCATCCACCAAGGCCAGTTGCGGGCGCCGGGCCAGAACGGCATCCAGGTCCATCTCCGTCAGAGTCACACTGTGGTACTCGACGGTGAGCCGGGGGATGACCGGAAGACCCTGGGCCAGCGCATCGGTCTCCTTGCGCCGATGGGTTTCCACATAGCCGGCGACCACGTCGCGCCCGGCGGCCAACTCCCGCCGGGCAGCTTCGAGCATGGCGTAGGTCTTGCCCACACCGGGAGCCATGCCGAAAAAGACCTTCAACTTCCCGCGACGTGATTTGGCCTCCTCCTTTTGCAAGGCGGCCAGCATCGCGTCTGGATTCGGGCGCTGAACCTCGGTCATGTTTCCAATAAGGAGATGATGCCAGTATCAGTTCAAATCCAAATAGCACAACTCCTTGGCTTCAACCTTCATGCCGGGATTGTGACCCTGGATCGCAAAGTGGCCGCTCTTGTATTCGGTGTCATCATAACTCATAACCAATTTGCCATCGATCCAAAACTGAATGTGTGCGCCCACGGCCCGAATGCGATAATTAAACCATTCACCGTCTCTGGTGAGCAGTTCTGCCGCTTTGCCGGTCGGCTTGCCCGGTTTCCAGAGCCATCCGGTATAGCCTTCGCCGTGACTACAAATCTGAGCCTCGTAACCCCGTGGAAAGTCATTCTCGTCATCTACTGGCGAATTGGCGCGAAAATAAAACCCGCTGTTGGGTATCGCTCCCTGGCTGGTCACGCGGAACATGCCCTTTGCCTCAAAATTTGTACATGCGGCGTCCGTATAGATGTGGCCCATGCCCCCAATGCCCACCAGGACTCCGTCTTGGACTGACCAGGTTGCCTTGCCGCGAACCGTCCAGCCGCTGAGGTCTTTGCCGTTGAACAAAGAAATCCATCTCGGTTTGGTTTCTCCGCCGGTCACGGCCAGCATCGTCCAAATCGAAATTGTCAAACATTTCCTCATCGGATTTCCCGGGAAGCTTTGCAAAATCTTGCTTTGCTGACCAGCGACCCCGTTGCTGCTGGTAACCTTGAATTCCATGAGCATCCATGGTACTGGCTCCTTCCGATTTGTCGAGGAATCCTGTTGGAGTTTCCGGGACTTCTATTTTTGAGAGAACCTGCCAATCTTTTCTAGGGTGTTTCGTGTCGTCTTTCATTTGGACATGGACGCGTTCTATGCGTCTGTGGAGCAAAGGGACAACCCCGCGTTGCGAGGCAAGCCGGTTATCGTGGGCGCGCCGCCAATCCAGCGCGGGGTGGTCTGCGCCAGCAGCTACGAAGCGCGGAAATTTGGCGTCCGTTCGGCCATGCCCAGCGTGACGGCTGGGCGGCTTTGTCCCAGCGGCATCTTTGTCCGGCCGGCGGATGGAGCATTACCGGCAGGAGTCGCGCCACATTATGAACCTCCTCATTGAGATGGGCGCGAACATCGAGCAAATGTCCATTGACGAGGCGTACCTGGATGTGTCGGCCATGTGCCAGGCAGAGGACCAGGATGGGTCCCTGCTTAAGTCCGTGCCTTTTGCGCAAAAGCTGAAGGAGCGTATCCGCTCAGAGCGCCAATTGACGGCCACAATCGGGATAGCCTCAAATAAATTGCTGGCCAAAATCGCCAGCGACCACAAGAAACCGGATGGCCTGACGCTTATCCCCGAAAAACAGAAGCTGGAGTTTTTGCGCCCGCTGCCGGTGCGCGCCTTATACGGGGTAGGCAAGGTGACGCAGGGGATTTTGAACCGGGTCGGGATTGAGACCGTCGGCGACCTTCAGGATTATCCAGGGGATTTGCGCGCGCTGGTCGGCTCGTTTGGGCCAAAGCTCAAGGAATTTGCGTTCGGCCAGGATGACCGCGCTCTGGACTCAGGTGATGAGATCAAGAGTATCAGTGGTGAGGAGACGTTTTTGAAAGATACCCAGGATCGGAGGGTGCTGCGCGGCTGTTTGCGCGCGCAAGCCGAGGACATCGCGGCGAGGCTCAAGCGCCGGCGCCTGGGCGCCCACACAGTGCAAGTCAAAATCCGATATGGCGACTTTACCACACTCACGCGGCAGATCACGGTCGAATCTCCGCTGACGGAAGCCCGGGAAATTTACCGGCTGGGCTGCTTTCTGCTTGGCCGTGAGAAGCTGGTGTCACGCCCGCTGCGATTGCTGGGCCTTGGCGTGGCCGGCTTGCGCGAACCCAGCGCTGAACAACTGGTGTTGCTTTAAAAGGGAAACCTCCGGCGACCTGTAAGAGCCTGCTTCAAGAATAGAACTGCCGCCATTCGTCCTCGTCCTCGTTCTTGTTCTCGAAAGAGCTGAAAATCGAGGACGAAGGACGAGGACGAGAACGAAGAGGAACGGGAGCCATCCATTTTTAAAGTACGCTCTAAGTGCCTCGTTCACGGTTTAAAACCCTTTGGCTTCCTTGACTGCCCCAGCTTCGGCTGGTACGGTCTGCTTATGTGGATGTTAATGAGATTGAATTATGCCGGCTGAAAGCCAACCCTATTTATTCATTGTTCTTTTGCTGGCTGGCGCTGTGGTTTTCGCCTTGGCTCCCTTGGCCCTGGCGTGGCTGTGGGCGCGCAAGTTTTCCCCTCGCAAACCGGGTCCGACCAAGAATGCCATCTACGAGTGCGGTTTGGAATCCAAAGGTGATGCTTGGGTGCAGTTCAAAGCCGAGTATTACATCTATGCGATTATCTTTTTGATCTTTGATGTCGAGACGCTGTTTGTGCTGCCGTTTGCTGTCTCGTTCCGAGGGTTGTCCGCCGGGGGTTTTCTGGCGATGCTGGTCTTTCTCCTGTTGTTAGCTGAAGGACTGGCTTGGGCCTGGCAGAAGGGGGTTTTAACGTGGAAATGAGGTGTTTTTTCTGCCATGGATGATGGACTGCGCAGCGAACTGAGCAAACAGGGTATCTTCACCACCACGCTCGAAGACCTCTACAACTGGGGCCGCAAGAATTCCATTTGGCCACTGGGTTTTGGCTTGGCCTGCTGCGCCATTGAAATGATAGCCGCGTCGATGGCCCGATACGACCTGGCCCGTTTCGGGGCTGAGGTGTTCCGTCCCTCGCCGCGCCAGGCGGACCTGATGATCGTGGCGGGGACCGTCACCAAAAAAATGGCGCCGCAAGTGGTCCGTTTGTACAACCAGATGCCCGAGCCGAAATATGTCATCGCGATGGGGGCCTGCGCGATTTCCGGCGGGCCATTCAAGCAAGGCTATAACGTGCTCAAGGGCATCGACCGCTACATCCCGGTGGATGTCCACATCCCGGGCTGCCCGCCACGACCCGAGGCGCTGCTGCACGCGCTGATGACGTTGCAGCAAAAGATCGATGACCAATCCCTCACCGGTGAACATCGCCCAGCCCATCTGGTTGCCGAGGCGCCCAGCGAATTTCCCGTCCCTGCCTTCGGTGATCACGACCTGGTTCCCCCGAACAACCCTCAACTGTGGCGGCCCCCGGCTCTGAGGAGGAGCGAATAGGGAATCGAAACGCTTAATGGAACCTTTGGAACAAATCAAAGCACGAGCTGAAGCAGCCGTCCCTGGCGCCCGCATCGAGGTGATTGCCAACGGCAGCCCCTCGGGGCAGCATTCGTTTCTCGTGGATAACAAACACGCGTTCGCTGTGGCTCAATTCCTGAGGGACGACCCGCTGCTTCGGCTGGATTATGCCTCGAATGTCACGGGCGTGGATTGGCTGGATGCGGTGATTAAAGAAAGCATCAAGAGCAAGCAAACTATCGAGGGAGCGGAGCGGGAGATTGTGCAGACGACGGAGACAAAGAAGCCTGGGTTTTTGGAGGCCGTTTACCACCTTTACTCCATGGAATTAAGGCATGGCCCGCTGGTTCTGCGGTTGCGCACCCAGGACCGGACTGAGAATAACCATCTGCCCTCCCTTACGCCGCTGTGGCGCGGGGCCGAGTTCCAGGAACGGGAAATCTACGATCTATACGGCATTATTTTTGATGGTCACCCCGACTTGCGCCGTCTGCTGATGTGGGAAGGCTTCAAAGATTTCCCGATGCGCAAAGATTATGTCGAGCCCGACGATTACGAATACGAGCCGACGCCTCACGACGAGGTGCTCGAGCGGGCTAAAGAGCATTACAGCTAACGCGCAGATGACCACCACTCCAGATAGCCTGCAAGAGACCGCCAAGCTCTACGAGCTTCGTTCGAAGGCCTCGGGCAACGGCGAGATAGCCGGCGAGTATCTGGAAGTGTCGATGGGGCCGCAGCATCCCTCGACTCACGGCGTGTTTCGCATGGATGTGGTCCTGGATGGAGAGCGGGTCCTCAAGCTCAAACCGGTGTTTGGTTACCTGCACCGCAATCATGAGAAGATTGGAGAAGGAACAACGTTTCTGGCCTCGATGCCTTATACGGACCGGCTGGATTATTTCTGTTCGCTGACCAACAACTGGGCCTATGCCTTGGCGGTCGAGAAGCTCGCCGGCCTGCAAGTTCCCGAGCGGGCCGAATACATCCGCATCATCGCCGCCGAGTTGACGCGCCTCCTGAACCACACCTGCCTGGGCGGCTTTCTGCTCCAAGACATGGGCGCCTCGGGCACGCCGCTGATGTATGCTTTCCGCGAACGGGAGAAGATACTCGACCTATTCGAGTCGCTCACCGGGGCGCGGATGATGTGCAATTACATGCGCTTTGGCGGCTGCCGCTGTGACCTGCCCCCCGGCTGGCTCGAACAAGCCCGCCAAGTCACGGCGCAATTCCCGCAGTTCCTGGACGAGTTCGAGGCGCTGCTGAATGAAAACGAAATCCTCATGTCTCGCACGCAGGGGGTGGGCGTCCTGCCAGGCGCTCTGGCCATCAACGCCAGTGTCACCGGGCCGATGCTTCGCGCCAGCGGCGTCAATTATGATATTCGCAAGACGGACTCCTACGGCATTTATGAGCGCTTTCAATTCCGCGTTCCTCTGGGTGAGCACGGGGATGTTTATGATCGCTACATGATTCGCGTGCTGGAGATGCGCGAATCCACAAAAATTCTCGAACGGGCCTTGCGCGATATCCCCTCAGGCCCGATTATAGACCCTAAAGCCAAGCTGCGCGGGTTCCGGCCCAAACCGGGCGAGGCATACGGGCGGATTGAAGGCCCTAAAGGCGAGTTGGGTTTTTATCTAATTAGCGACGGCTCGCCCAACCCGTATCGCTACCGGGTGCGTCCGCCGAGCCTGATTAATTTGACGATATTGGAAGACATGTGCCTTGGGCATCATGTGGCGGATGTGGTCATCATCCTGGGCAGCGTGGATATTGTTTTGGGCGAGGTCGATCGATGAATTCACCGCGCCGCTTGGAGTTGGTTTTATCATGTTAGGCGAAGGCATCATTAAAGGTTTAACCGAAACGGCCCGCAATTTTCTGGGCAGCTATGTTCATGAAGAGCGGCTGGTGACCGTTCAATATCCGGAAGAGCGCCTCCCGCAAAAAGAGGCGGCGCGCAATTTTCCATTCCTGGTCTATGACGGAAGCGACTGGCAAAAGGGGTTGCGCTGCGTTGCGTGCCAGATTTGCGAGAAGGAATGCCCGCCCAAATGCATTTTTATCGTCAAGGACACCGCCAAGAAACCCGATTACATTGGCAAACTACAGTTTCAGCCCAAGGTCTTCGACATCGATGTCTCGGTGTGCATGAGCTGCCAGATTTGCGTCGAGGTCTGCCCATTCGACGCGATTAAGATGGATGTCGAGTATGAACTGAGCACGGAGGATCGTTTTGCGCAATTGCTGCTCGATAAAAAGCAGCTCGCCAAATCCAATCAGTACTATCACAAAATCCATCCCGCGGAGGCCACAGAGATTGATGGCCGCCTGGCTGCTGAGAAGGCCAAGGCGGAGGCCAAAACCAAGGCGGATGCGGAAACCAAAACCAAAGCGGCTGCAGCGCCAAAATCCGCAGTCACCCCCGTTGCGCAAAAGCCTGAGAGGGTCCCCGCTCTAAGCCAATGACGGACCAGCTCTTCGTCGCGCTCAAGCACTGGCTGGTCGGCGCCGCCCCGGCAGGTTGGCAGCCCGTTTTATCGGCGTTGATTTCCGTTGTCGCGCTCATTGCGGTTTTCGCATCGCTATTTGCCTTAACCACTATTCTCGAACGCAAGGGCCTGGGCCGAATCCAAAATCGCTATGGCCCAAACCGGGTTGGCCCTTGGGGCGTCCTCCAACCGCTTGCGGACGGGTTAAAGGCCCTGACCAAAGAGGACGTCGTTCCACGCGCGGCCGATTGGTGGGTTCATTTCCTGGCGCCGCTGGTGCTGGTGGCGCCGGCCTTTCTGGCCTTGGCCGTGCTGCCAATGGGCAGAGGCATGGCCGCCGTCGATCTGGATTCGGGCGTGCTGTTCTTCTTCGCGGTGGGCGCGGCCACCGAGTTGTCAGTGTTCATGGCCGGCTGGGCCAGCCGCAACAAATACTCCCTGTTGGGCGCGATGCGGGCGATGGCCCAGATGATCAGTTATGAAGTGCCGCTGATACTGGCGTCGGTGACAGTGATAATGATGGCCGGCTCGCTCTCAACGGTCACCATAGTCCATGCGCAGACCGGCTACTCCGGTTGGGTGCCGCACTGGTTTGTTCTGACGCCCTGGGGTCTGGCCGGTTTTGTCCTCTTTATGATCGCGGGTGCAGCCGAATCGAACCGCTCCCCTTTCGACTTGCCTGAGGGTGAATCAGAGATTATTGCCGGTTATTACACCGAGTATTCCGGCTTTAAATTCGCATTATTCTTCTTGGGTGAGTACATCGGCATGTTCGCTGTGAGCGGGCTGGCCATCACTCTCTTTCTGGGCGGCTGGCATGCCCCGCTGCCATTTCTGACATGGGTCCCCTCGTACGTGTGGTTTTTTGCAAAACTCCTGGCCCTCATTGCAGTCTTTATTTGGGTGCGGGGCACCCTGCCGCGGCTGCGCATGGACCAACTCATGAACTTCGCCTGGAAATTCATGCTGCCGATGGCGCTGCTCAACATTCTCATCGCCGGGCTTTGGCGTTTTTTGCCAAACGAACTCGAACGCTGGCTGGTCTGTAGTGTGGGAACGGTTGGGTCTTACGTCGTGCTGGCCCGGACTCTGTTCGCTCGCAGCAGCGTTTCCAGGCGGACTTATCATTATGCCGATTGACTAATTGTTGAATCGTTGCTGATCCTAACCTATGCCCATTTTCCTGCTCATTGCCCTGATGACTCTGGCCGGGGCCATTGCGGCAATCACCTTGCGCAACCTGGTCCACTGCGCGCTGGCTCTTACTGTGACCTTCGCGGGACTCGCCATGTTTTATCTTCAACTCAACGCCCAATTCGTCGGGTTCGCCCAAATCTTGGTTTATATCGGGGCCGTAGCCATCCTCATTGTGTTTGCGATTCTTCTGACCCGTGGCGGCGAGCCACAAGTTCAGGCGGTTTTCTCATCCTCCTGGGCCGTCGGCGCGATCATTGCCCTGGCCGTCTTTGGGATTTTGACAGGAGTGATTTTTTCGACAAGGGCATTGCCGAAGCGTGTCGCGGCGGCAGCCGAAGCGCCGGTTCGGCAAATTGGGGATGAACTGATGAACCATTATGTCTTGCCCCTCGAAGTGGTGGGCCTGTTGCTGACAGCGGCCTTAATCGGCGCGGTCATTATCGCCATGCACAACAGGGAGGCTTGATGGTACCCTTGCAGGCTTATTTGCTGGTTTCGGCGCTACTGTTCGCCATCGGCCTGGCGGGAGCGTTGACGCGCCGCAACGCCATCATCGTTCTGGTGGCCATCGAGTTGATGCTCAATGCCGCCAACCTCAATTTCATCGCCTTTTGGCGGTACGGTCCGCATCCCGAATCACTCACAGGCGTTCTGTTCGTGATTTTCTCAATCGGGGTTGCCGCCGCCGAGGCCGCTGTTGGACTGGCGTTGATTATATCAATTTACCGGCATTATAAAACCTCGAACGTGGACACCATCAATTCGATGAAAGGCTGACGGCTAAAACGAGTGAACGGGATTTTGCACAATCTCTGGCTCATTCCTGTCTTCCCGCTGCTGGCTGCGGCCCTCAGTGCTGTTTCCAAACAACGCCACCGGCTGTTTGCCGCCTCGCTGGCTATCGGCTCGATGGGCTTGTCGCTTATTCTGTCGTGCGCCGCCTTTGCCGCCGTGCTGGCCCGCTCCCACCAGGGCCTCACCTCACGCGAGGTTTTCAATTTCCCATGGTTCCAAATGGGAGAGGGTTGGGTGAAACTAGGCTGGGTTCTGGACCCGCTCACGGCGATGATGCTGGTGATGGTCTGTTTGGTGGGGTTGCTCATCTTTATCTATTCGCTGGGTTACATGGCCCACGACGAGAATTTCACGCGCTTTTTCTGTTTCCTCTCGCTGTTTGCCGCCGCGATGCTGGGGCTGGTTATTGCCAACAGCCTGCTGCTGTTTTTCATGTGCTGGGAGTTGGTGGGCCTGACCTCCTATCTGCTCATCGGGTTCTGGTATCATAAACCCAGCGCGGAGCGCGCGGCCCTAAAGGCCTTTATCACCACCCGAATTGGCGACCTCGCCTTTTTGCTTGGCATCGTTTGGCTCTACTCCCAAACCGGGACGCTGCTTTTTTATGATGGTGGCCGGGGTTGCATCGAACAATCGGCTCTAGGCGCTTTGCTCAGCCGGACCACTGCTCTGGGTATGGCTGCATCCACCGGAATCGGACTGCTGATCTTTTGCGGCGCCATCGGCAAATCAGGCCAAGTCCCTCTCCATGTCTGGCTGCCTGACGCCATGGAGGGACCTACTCCGGTCAGCGCCCTGATTCACGCGGCGACCATGGTGGCGGCGGGGGTGTTTCTCGTCGCCCGAGTTTATCCGTTGATGGCTGTCTCGCACGGCGGGGCCCCGAGTGGCGCTCTGATCGTGGTGACCTGGGTTGGAGCCATTACGGCGGTGTTTGCGGCCACTATCGCTGTGGCCCAAATCGACATCAAACGCATTCTCGCCTACTCGACAGTGTCGCAACTGGGTTTCATGATGATGGGTCTGGGCGCCGGTGGAGTGGCAGTGGGCATGTTCCATCTCATGACGCACGCGTTTTTCAAGGCCCTGCTGTTCCTGGGCGCCGGTTCCGTCATCCATGGCTGCCGCGACGAGCAGGATGTCCGTTGTATGGGCGGGCTGCGCCGGTTTATGCCATTGACTTTCGCTACATACGCCATCGGCATGATGGCTCTTAGCGGCGTGCCGCTGTTCTTCTCCGGCTTTTGGAGCAAGGACGAAATTCTCCATGCAGCCCATGGCTGGAGCATTTCGCGGTTGCCGTTCTATCTCGGTGCGGCGGGCGCCTTTCTCACCGCCTTTTACATGACCCGACAGGTCTTTTATGTCTTCTTCGGCAATTGCCGGCTGGCCCTGGGAAAGACGACCGCCTCCGAGCAACGCACCATGGCCCACGCCGGCCTTCCGGCCAGGGAACATCCGCACATCGAGTTGCCCGCTGAGCCGCATGAAAGCCCTCTGGTCATGATTGTTCCTCTGGCGGTACTGGCCTTCTTTTCGATCGTGCTCGGCTTCATTGGCACGCCGATTTGGCCGTGGTTCCAGGCATTCCTTAATGGGGAACATGTCTCGGCGAACGCCGCGGCGCTTTTTGAAAAGGGGATGCCGGCGCTTCTGCTGACTTCCTCAATCATTGTCTTTGCGGGCATCGGGCTGGGCTGGTGGTTCTACGGGCGCCAACCGGTTGCCAGCAGCGAGGAACCCGACGTCCTCGAATGTCTTTGGCCTAACCTTTTCCGGTTGCTTCACCGGAAGTATTTTGTCGATGAAATCTATCAATGGGCAGTTGTGGGCCTGAACGACCTTTGGGCAAAAACCTGTGCCTGGCTCGAAGAGCACGTTTGGAACGGAGCCGTCAACCTGGTTTCTTATATCGCGGTTGGCCTGGCCTGGCTGGATCGGTTGCTGGACGAATACGTGGTCAACCTGGGTTTTGATGAGAGTTGTCGCGGCCTGAGACGCGGCGGAGCGCTCTTTTCCAGGATTCAGGATGGCCGGGTGCAGCATTATTTGCGAATCCTCAGTGTGGCCCTGGGCATCCTGGTCTTGATTTTGATTTGGGGGTGCCGCGCATCATGAACGGATTCCCTTGGCTAACGGTCATCACATTGGTTCCCCTGGTCGGAGGGGTGGTCGTGCTGGGTTTATCGGGAAGAAACCTCGCCCGGGTCACGGCCTTTGGCTTCAGCCTTCTCGCCCTGGCTTTGGCCCTGATGCTGTGGGGAAAATTCGACTCGGGCTGGGCCGATCTCCAGTTCCAGGAGCGGATTGCCTGGATTCCCATTCTGGGCGTGCAATATCACACGGGGGTGGATGGCCTGGGTATTTTGATGGTGCTCCTCTCAGCTATCGTTGTGCCGATGGCCTTGCTTGCTTCGTGGAATATCGAGGCGCGCGAACGGCTTTTCTTTGCATTGGTGCTCTTCCTGCAGGCCGGACTGCTTGGCACCTTCACCGCGCTCAATTTCTTCCATTGGTTCATTTTTTGGGAACTCAGCCTGGTGCCCGCCTTTTTTCTGATTAAGTTATGGGGAGGGCCGTTGAGCAGTTCTGCAGCCACACAATTTTTTGTTTATACCATGGTGGGCAGCGTGGCCATGCTCCTGGCGTTCCTGGCCATCTTCCTGGCGACGGGTAAATTCGATTTCACAGACCTCGCTGATCTGGGCCGCAACGGCGCGCTCATGTCTGCCCTCTCGACAAAACTGGGCTGGTACAGTTTAACGGCCAAGCGCCTGGCCCTGGTTATTTTCACCGGCGCTTTCCTTGGTTTTGCGGTGAAAGTGCCATTGATACCTCTGCACACCTGGTTGCCCGCTGCCTATTCGGAAGCGCCGACCGGCGTCACCATGTTGCTCTCCGGATTGATGTCCAAAATGGGCATCTATGGTTTCCTGCGCATTTTGCTGCCGATTTTTCCGCAAGAGATGCGCTGGGCCATGACGCCGCTGCTGTGGCTGGCGGTTATCACCATCGTGGTTTCCGCGGGAGCGGCCTTTGCCCAGCGCGACATCAAACGGATGCTGGCCTTTTCTTCCATCAACCACTTGGGCTACTGCCTTTTGGGCATCTTCGCCGTCCTGAGCGCCAGCACCATGGCCGCATCGCCTCTTGCCGAGAAAGCCGCCACACTCAATGGCGTGTTCCTGCAGATGTTCAACCACGGCCTCACGGCTGCTACTTTGTTTTGGTTCATCGGTTTTCTCGAACAACGCGGCCACGGCCTGCGCGGCCTCGAAGATTTTGGCGGCCTGCGAAAGGTCGCCCCGGTCTTTTGCGGTCTGATGGGCATTGCCCTTTTCTCTTCGCTCGGTCTTCCGGGCCTGAACGGGTTTGTGGGAGAATTCCTCATTTTCAAAGGGGCTTTCGCGCTGGCTACCTGGGCGACGGCTTTGGCGGTGCTTGGTTTGCTCATCACGGCCGTCTTTCTGCTGATGATGTTGCACCGGGTATTTAATGGCCCTCTGAATGAGAAATGGTCCGCCATGCCCGATTTGACGGCTGCCGAACGGGCGATGGTTTTACCGGCTATTGGCCTGATGTTTCTTTTGGGGATTTATCCCCAACTCGTTCTGGGCATGATAAACGGCACAGTTCTGGGGATTGTCCAGCATCTAAGGTTTTGACCGACCATGCTGGCCTGGACCATCTATATTTCCTTCCTTGGGGCGGCCGTGCTGCCGCTCTTGCCGGCGAAAGACGCGCGGGCCGCCCGCCTGCTCGCCCTCTCGACCGCCGCCCTCGGTTTGAGTTTCGCCGTGGCGGAGACACTCCAGGCCGCGCCCGGCCAACTCGAGACGATTGTCAATGTCCCGTGGATTCCATCGATGGGCATTCGATTTCATCTCGCCGCCGATGGTATCAGCCTGACTCTGGTTCTGTTGACAGGCATTGCGGCCATCGCTGGCATCCTTTTTTCCTGGAACATTGAGTATCGGGCGAAGGAATTCTTTGCATTGTACCTGGCCCTCATCGGAGGGGTTTATGGTGTCTTCCTCAGCTTCGATTTGTTTCTGCTGTTTGTGTTTTATGAGATTGCGATTATTCCAAAATATTTTTTGATAGCCATTTGGGGCTCGACGCGGCGGGAATATGGCGCGATGAAGTTGGCTCTCTACTCGTTTGGCGGCAGCGCCATGGTGCTCATTGGTTTATTGGCCGCCTTTGTCATCGCCGGGGGGCACACCATGAGCTTGCAGCAACTGGCTGAGTTCCCTTTCCCTCACGCGTTCCAGATGTGGGCCTTCCCTCTTGTGTTTGTTGGATTTGGAATTCTGGCCGGCCTTTGGCCCTTTCATACCTGGGCGCCGACGGGCCATGTAGCGGCACCGACTGCCGCTTCCATGCTGTTGGCGGGTGTTGTGATGAAACTGGGCGCCTACGGCTGCCTTCGGGTGGCGATGACTCTTTTCCCTCAAGGATTGGGGCCATGGGGCTTTCATGTGCTCGGGTTCGCCTCCTGGCTGGACCTGTTCAGCGTGCTCGGGCTGATTGGGATTCTCTATGGCGCGACGGTCGCGCTGGTTCAGACGGACTTCAAATATGTTATTGGCTACTCGAGCGTGAGCCATATGGGTTTTGTGTTGCTGGGCTTGATGACCTTGAACCCCATTGGGCTCAGCGGCGCTGTGCTGCAGATGTTCTCACACGGGATTATCGCGGGGCTGCTCTTTGCAGTCGTCGGGCGGATGGTCTATGACCGCACGCACACCCGGCAACTCGCCAATCTCGAGCGAATGAATTTGAGCCGGTTGATGCCCTTTGCGGCGGTCACATTTACTGTGGCGTGTGTTGCCTCGATGGGTCTGCCCGGGTTCAGCGGGTTTGCGGCGGAGTTGCAGGTCCTGGTCGGCGCCTGGCGGGCCTTCCCCACCTTGGCAGTTGTAGCGGGTATCGGCCTTGTTGTAGGAGTGGCCTACACATTACGGGCCCTGCTTAAGGCATTTTTCTCCGATCAACCAGCCGCCCCAGCTCATTCGGGTATGCCGCCCATTACAATGCCCGAAAAGATCGGGGCGGTTATTCTGATGGTAACCTCACTGCTGATTGGGCTGTTCCCCAGTCTGCTTCTTAACCTAATCGTCCCCAGCCTCAGCTCCTCGCTCTTCAACGGCTTGAGGCAAATTGCCGGACCATAATGAGCTATCTCGAAATTCTCAAAGTGGCGATGCCCGAGATGATTCTCGTTGTCACGGTCCTTGTAGTCTTGTCGGCAGACCTGCTGAGCCTGGGCGGATTGGACCTGCGGTTTCGAGCGCTGATTGGGGCCATGATTTCGTCGGCCGGCTGCCTGGCGGCCATCGGGTGGATGCTTGCCTTGCCGCAGCAGGCCAATCTCATGGACGGACTGCTTGTGCTCGACCCTCTCAACAGGGTTGTCAAAATCGCCCTGCTCGGTTTAACGGTCTGCGCCCTGGTGCTTTCAATCGACGCCGACTTTACTCCGCATATGGGGGAGTACTTCGCTTTGGTGCTCCTGGCGGCCATTGGCATGATATTCCTCGTCAGCGCCCAGGATATCCTGATGATTTTCCTTTCACTTGAATTAACCAGCCTCTCGCTTTATGTGCTGACGGCTTTTAACAAGCGCAGCCGGTTCTCGGCGGAAGCCGCGCTCAAGTACTTCCTCTTTGGCGGCCTCTCAGCCGCGGTTACCCTTTTTGGCTTGAGCTTGCTCTACGGATTGTCCGGCGCGACGAGCCTGGCTGGCATCGGCGCGGCCATACAAGGGCCGGGGCTTGACCCGCTTCTAGCCCTGGCCATTGTCATGACCGTTATCGGGTTTGGCTTCAAAGTTGCCGCTGCCCCATTTCATCTCTGGGCCCCGGACACCTATGAAGGCGCGCCTGTCCCCAGCGCCGCGTTTATCGCGTCTGCCTCGAAAGTGGCTGGTTTTTTTATTTTCGCTCGTGTGATGATGCTCGGGTTCAAAGGCGCAGAGGGAAGCGGCGCCTGGCATGCCTACGTGCCGGGGTGGGTGCCGGTGCTTGCCATTGTGGCCGCAGTTTCGATGGTGCTAGGCAATCTGGCGGCTATCGTCCAAAGCAGCGTCAGGCGTTTGCTGGCTTACTCTGCTATTGCCCATGCCGGTTACATGCTGCTGGGCGTGATGAGCCACTCGATGGCTGGTATGGCCGCCCTGGTCTATTACGTTGTGACCTACGGCCTGGCTACCCTGGGCGCCTTCGGCGTCGTCTCGGTGGTGAAACACCAAACCGGCGGCGACACCCTCGCTGATTTCGCCGGCCTTGGCCGTCGCGCCCCCTTATTGGCTTTTGCGATGCTTATTTTTATGCTTTCGCTGGCAGGTATCCCTCCGTTGGCAGGTTTTTTCGGCAAGTTTTACCTCTTCAGCGCAGCGCTGGCAACGGGCCACTCCGATTTGGGTTTGCTTTGGCTGGTGGTGCTGGCCTTGGCCATGAGCGCGGTCTCACTCTATTACTATCTCCAGGTGCTCAAACGCATTTACGTGACGGACGCCCCAGGCCCTGTCGCGGTTGCCACCACGCCCGTTATCACCCAGGTGCTGGTCACTGTTCTGGCGCTTGGGGTCGTTCTGCTCGGCTTCGCCCCCAACTCGCTGGTCCAACCATTAACTGACGCCGTAGGCCTGATGGTCCGGTAGCGCGGACTCGGGGGGCGAAGATGAGGCAGCTCTCCTCCAAATGGCGCTGGCTTACACAGCGGCCTACCCAGAGGAAATCGACCCGGATTTGCAACTGGCGGAAAGCCGGCGAGGATTGGGGTTGTCGCGAAAGCTGGCTCTAAAAAGCCAGCCAAACGCGAATGGACCTTACCTCGCCTTGACACCAAAAAACAGGATGACCAGGTCGATTACAAACAGGAGCACAATGGTCACCTCGAGCAGCAACATCCATCGATTGTTTTGATCGTGATTGAGCAGTTGATACAGGTCGTCCAGCGTCTGGAGTTTGCCATCAATCGTGCGGTGCCAGTCCACCAGGTGAAAGCGAGCGGAGACATTCTCGTAAATGCGGGCCAGGTGCCAATCGCCAAAGAATTTGGTGATGTTCGATAGTTCATCGCTGAAGCGAGCCAGATCAATGCGAATCTCGCGCAACTCCCTCAAAATACTGGTCCGGAGCCGGAATGAACGGCCCGTCAGGTCCCGATAAGCTCTTTCGAGCGAGTCATCCAGCAGCCGGTCGTAGGCCTCGAGCTCGGCGAGTTGCAAATTCGCCAACTCCATCACATAAAGCGTTTCGTCGAAGTTTTGCCGCTCGTCCAGGATAAGCGCCGCGTCCCAGTCCACCACCACCAGGTCGTGTTCGTAGTAGCTCAAGTACCGGCCCGTGGATTCCTCGGCCTCTTGCTTCGACAAATGGTCGATATCCGGCTCCTGGGTTAGCAGGGAAGCCACTGACCGCCGGTTGGCCTGCAGCCAGTTCTCTGTCCGCAGCGGGGCGCCGTCTTCGGTCAATAAGGGCGAGTTAATGCAAAAAACGGTATAGGCCTCTTCCTCGGCCAGGTTGGCCACCGGGCGGATGTAGAATGGAGCCAGCTCGCGCCGAACCTCCTCGGCCAGACGCCGGACTTCCTCATTCAACGAGCCATTGCTGAACTGGAGATCATGGTAATCCACCAGGTCCTCGACCTGTCCCACTTCGAACGGAACACGAATCGTGACGCTGATGGCGCCCACCGGCAGAATCTTTATCCCACGCTCGATACGCACCGGTCCATTGGAGCCAATTCTCTCGAGCGGGGGTAGCCGCACCATTTGTGGGCGGTAAAAGAACAAATGACGCGGACTGCGTTTGCTGGCATCCACCGAGAATTGGGCGACAGGTTGGCCGAGCAACTCCCGGACTGGCTGACGCACCATCTCGTAGGCCATGTCAAATGCGTAGATATACACCACCTCGCCCATGTAGCGCTTCACCTTCGGCAAGGAACTCTTGCGCTCGGCTGCAGGGGGTTGAGTAACGGAAACAATCATACGCACCACCAACTTACGCCAGCGTCATTCGAAAGTCTAAGAACAGTAACAATTCGATGTAAGTGGCTTGGCGGCAGGGTGTTTCCCGTTGCCAAGTTCCAAAACCAAATCTCCAAACCAAATCCTACTCCTATGCCCGCACCGTGGCGTGGAGCTTTTGCTTGAGTTGTTCGGTGACTTTCTGGTGCGCCAGGTTTGCTTCCGTGTCGGTTAGCGTCCGTTCCGGGCTTCGATAGGTAAACGCATAAGCCATGCTTTTCTGACCGGCCGGAACATTTTTCCCTCGAAACACATCGAATAATTCGACTGACTCAAGGTTCGCTGGTTTGGCCTGTTTAACGGCTTGCACGACCGCTTCGTGTGTGGTCGCCTCAGGGACAATCATCGCGATGTCGCGGCGGATGGCCGGGAAAGAAGGCAACGCACGGAAAGCGATGGCGCGATTGCGCCGGGCCAGGAGGATATCCAGATTCAACTCGGCCAGCAAAACGGGATCACGCAAGTCATAAGCTTTCGCCAATGCCGGACGCAGTTGGCCCAACTCGCCGAGCTGGAACCTACCCAGCGTTATCGTAGCAGATTCGATAAACACTGCGGAGCTTTCGGCGCGCCGGGCGTAGCTCACGCCGCGTAACCCGAATTGCTCGAAAAACTGCTCAAGCACGCCTTTCAAGTCGTAGGCATCGAGTTTTTCTTCACGCTCGGCGCCGGTCCAGAAAAGCGGGTTGCGCCGCCCGGTGAGGGCCACAGCCAGGCGCCGTTCTTCGCGGACCTCTGCGGCTGGCGCACCGGCGGGACCGCTGGTTGAGCTCGGCGCCGAAGCCGCATTCGAGAAGACCCGGCCCATCTCGAACAAGGCCACTTCATGGTTATGGTGATTCGAGTTGTGCCGCAAGGCCTCGAGCAAGCCGGGCAGCAAACTCGGGCGAAGCACATTCATGTCGCTGCTCAGTGGATTTGCCAGCGGCACTATCCCCTCAGTTGCCACCAAACGCGCGGCGGCATCGGAAATGAGCGTCTGGCCCTGCGCCTCAAAGAGGCCTAATCCGGTGAGGATTTGCCGGACTCCGGATAGTTCGTCATGGACCGAATCATAGGGATTGGAGCCCAGCGCTCCTCTGGGTGGAGTGGCCGGGATTTTATCCACACCATACAGCCTGGCAACCTCTTCAATGAGATCAACCTCCCGCTTGAGGTCCACCCGGAAACTGGGTATGCGGAAGCTCGACGGCTCAAGCGGGCTCTGGGGCGCCCCCACCGGACGCGGTTTGCGGCCAAATGGTTTTAACTCAAGCTGGCCCATGTATTCCTCGATCTGTTCGGGTGAGAGAGTAGTCCCCAGCAGCGCATTGACCTTTTCGTGGCGCAGCCGCACATCTCTTAATGCGGCAGGTTTGGGGTATGCATCAACGACACCTGCGGCGAGGGTCCCTCCCGCCGTTTGAACAATCAGATGCGCGGCGCGACGGCTGGCCCAGTCGCAAATACTCACATCACCGCCGCGCTCGAAGCGATACGAGGATTCGGTGCGCAGTTCCAGCTTCTTCGATGTCGCCCGGATGTTCTGGGGCTTGAAATAGGCGCTCTCGATCAGGACATCCTTGGTATTGAGATGAATCTCGCTGTTTTGCCCGCCCATAACTCCAGCCAGGGCGACGGGCTTGGTTTCATCCGCGATTAAAAGCATCTCGGAGGTTAGCGCGCGCTCCTGCCCATCGAGTGTGATGAATTTCTCGCCCTCGCGCGCCCGCCGGACAACAATTGCCGGCATCGAGCCTGTCGTGGCCAGCAGATGATAATCGAACGCGTGCAGCGGTTGGCCGGTTTCGAGCATGACGTAATTGGTCACATCAACCACGTTATTGATGCTCCGCACGCCAACCATTTCGAGGGTGTTTCGCAACCAATCCGGGCTCGGCGCGATGCTCACCCCCTGAATTACCCGGGCGGCATATCTTGGGCAAAGCTTCGGGTCTTCGATGCGCACCGCCACCAGGTCAGAAACGCGCGGAGTTGCGGGTGTTGTGCCCGGAGCCCCTTGCTTTTCGGCATCGCCGGTTTCAGGCATTCTCAACTGATTCCCTGTGGCGGCGGCAATCTCACGGGCAATTCCGATTACGCTGTTGAGGTCTGGCCGGTTGGGCGTTATCTCAAGGTCATAAACCACGTCCGTGCCGGGCCGCCCCAAATACTCGGCGAATGGCTGGCCGACCCGGGCGTCTGGACGCAGGATGAGCAGGCCCTCCGTGTCGTCCGCAAGGCCCAGCTCCTGCGGCGAGCACATCATTCCTTGCGACTCGACCCCGCGTATCTTGCCCACCTTGATCGTGAGGGGCGCCCCGCCCGGCTTTGCGGGCAGCGTGTGGCCGGGCAAAATAAGAGGGACCTTGTCGCCCACTTTGAAATTGTGCGCGCCGCAAACGATCTGGCGTTCACCCCCGCCGTCATTCACCCGGCACAGAGACAACTTATCGGCGTTGGGATGTTTATCGCAGGCCAGGACCTCGGCAACAACAATGCCATCGAACTCGCCGCCAAGTTTTTGAACCCCCTCGACCTCGATGCCGAGCATCGTGAGCCGCTCAGCGAGATGTTCGGCAGACCAATCGAAATCGATGTACTGCTTGAGCCAATTCAGAGTGACTTTCATCGAAATGTCCCCAAACGCTAAAACTGCCGCAGAAAACGCAGGTCGTTTTGGTAAAAGAGCCGGATATCATTTATGTCGTAACGGATCATGGCAATGCGTTCGATGCCAAAACCGAAGGCCCACCCGGTCCAGGTTTCCGGGTCATACCCCACATTCTCAAATACCTGCGGGTGCACCATTCCGCAGCCGGCGATTTCCAGCCATTCTTTGCCCATCTTGCGCGTCAATGCGCTGCTAAAATCGATCTCGAAGCTCGGCTCGGTATAGCTGAAATAATGGGGACGAAACCGGATGCGGGTTTCGGGCCCCATCAGCTCTTTGAAAACAAATTCAACCGTCCCTTTCAGATCGCTAACCGTCACCCCACGGTCCACATACAACCCTTCGACCTGGTGGAACGTCGGATTATGCGTGGCGTCGGCGTTGTCGCGCCGATAGACCCGCCCAGGCACAATAATCCGCACCGGTGGCGTCTGTTTTTCCATCACCCGAATCTGGACCGACGAGGTATGGGTCCGCAGCAGCAGGCCTGCGTTGCTTTGGCTCTCCTTGGCCGCTGCAGTCGCGAGGTAAAAGGTGTCCTGCGTGTCGCGCGCCGGATGGTCCGCCGGTGTGTTCAACGCGTCAAAACAGTAATACTCGTTTTCTACCTCGGGCCCGTCTGCCACCACAAAACCGATCTTGCGAAAACTGCGGATGATGTCTTCGGTCACTTGCGTCAGCGGGTGCAGCTTGCCCAAAGGCCGGCGCCTGCCCGGAAGGGTAAAGTCAGTGGGTTCCTGCGGGGAAGCGCTCTGCAATTCGAGTTGAGCGCGGCGCTCGGCCAAAACCGTTTCGATCTCCGCCTTGGCGGTGTTGACGGCCTTGCCTGCAGCCGGCTTTTCCTCCTTGGCCAGCTCGCCCAATTGTTTGAGCAGCGCCGTAAAGCCGCCGCGCGCGCCGAGGTAATTGACGCGGGCCTGTTCGAGGGCGGCCAAGTCGATGGCAGCGCGCAACTCAGCTATGGCCGCTTGTTTCAGCGGTTCGATTTGCTCGAGGAATCCAGCCATTGTTGCGGCATTAAACGAAATGGGCGCCCATTGCTGGCCGCCCATCCTGCCAATCGGTAATCGGAAATGACTTAAGCCTTGGCCGCTTTGGCCTTCAGGGCGTCTTGGGCGACCTTGACCAACTCGCTAAAGGCCGCGCCGTCCGTCGCCGCAAGGTCCGCCAATATCTTGCGGTCCAGGGCAACTTTGGCCGCTTTCAAGCCTTCCATAAAGCGGCTGTAGGTTATGCCTGCTGCGCGGGCGGCCGCATTGATACGGATTTGCCATAAACCCCGGAACGTGCGCTTTTTGGCTCGCCTGTCGCGGAAGGCATATTGGCGTCCATGATCGACCGCATCAGAAGCATACCGATACAGTTTCGACCGGCGCATCCGAAAGCCTTTGGCCGCCCGTATCATCCGGGTCCGTCGTTTGCGGGAAGCTGGCGCGTTGGTTACTCGCATATGTTAGTCGATAGTTGAAAGTGGATTGTGGCGGTTAGTGGCTGAACGGCAGATTCTGCTTGATGCGGTATTCGTCGGTCGAATGCACGCTCGTCGCCCCGCGCAAACCCCGCCGTCTCTTGGGGTTCTTGGTCTGCATCAAATGACGGCGCCCCGCGCTGGTGCGAAGGACCTTGCCTCCCGCGGTAATTTTAAACCGTTTGGCCACCGATTTCCTGGTCTTAATGCCTTTGGGAAGTCTCATAATACGTTTAGTTTTCTTTCAAAAAGAGCGCGCAATATAGGATGCCCGCAACCCGGAAGCAAGAGAGATTTTGAGCTTCAAGGCTTCAAGCTTCACGGCGGCGCGGCGTGGTGCCTGCTCTCGCCGGCCGCCGCATCCCAACCACGAGAGGGGCGGACGCGCGCGCGACGTGCCCGGTGGTGGCTGATGGCGAGGAGTTTGTTGGTGGGGCTTTTTAGGATCGGAGACGCGACGCGCAGGGCAGGACTTGAGCAACGCCATCGAAATCCATGGACTCTGCAAGCCAGATTAGCCCTGTCACGGGGGCCTGAAAGCACGACGCAGACCCGAGGAATACATGTCGCTGCTTGCCAACAATTTTAATCCCGCTACTGTGAACGGGCTCATGTGCTACACGAGCTTGAACGTGGGCTGGATGAGCTATATGACTGGCGCATTGTCGATCCGTTGGTCACATTGGGAGATCGGGAAACCATTTGCTCATTGCACAGACAATTCAAAGTGAGGGTTCGGCTGCCAAATAGAGATAGTTCGGCACTTCAATCCAAGAGGATCCGTTGACATGATTGCAAAAAATTCGCGCCGCGATTTTCTTAGGACCACGGCAACAGCTTCCGCAGCAGTGGCCGCAGTTAGTCTGTTTCCCGGAACTCTATCCGCCCGAGGGAAAGCCAGGGGCGTTGCTATTGTTCTCGATGCGGAAGAGGCCAAACAAAAAGCCGTTCAGTGGGTGGCAGAGGAATTGCTAGTTTCCCTTAGAAGCCGAGGGGCGGCGGCGGAAATTTTTCACCGCTTGGAACAGGCGCCCGCCGGCTGGGATTGCGTCATTGTCGCTACTGCTGGTTCGAGCAGCGGAAAGCAGGCGCTGGCTGCAACGGGTATTTCGTTGGCGGATGTTCCGGAAGCCGTCGCTGTGGCGCGCGGCAAGATGGGTGACCGTCGGTTTGTGCTGGCGACAGGATCGGATGTGCGCGGACTGGTTTATGCGGCCCTGGAACTTGCGGACCGCGTCAACTTCGCCGTCGCTCCCCTCGATGAGTTGGGCAACATCCAACGGACGGTGGAACAGCCCGCCAATCGCATTCGCAGCATCGCCCGGGCTTTCGTCAGCGAAGTTGAAGACAAGCCGTGGTTCAATGATCGGGAGATGTGGCCGCGCTATCTGACCATGCTGGCGACTCAACGCTTTAACCGCTTCAATCTCAGCCTCGGCATCGGTTACGATTTTTTACGAGACGTGACCGATGCCTACTTTTTATTCGCGTACCCGTTTCTGCTATCCGTTCCAGGATACGATGTGCGAGTGCCTGAATTGCCGGATGCTGAGCGCGACGGCAATTTGGAGATGCTCAAGTTCATCAGCGAGGAAACCGTTGCGCGCGGCCTGCAATTCCAATTGGGCATCTGGATGCACGGCTATGACTGGTCCAGCAGTCCGCGGGCAAACTACCGAATTGCCGGATTGTCAGCACAAAACCACGGCCCTTATTGCCGGGACGCGGTGCTGGCGCTGTTGAGGGCCTGCCCCGCCATCAGCGCCATTACATTCCGCATCCATGGTGAAAGCGGGGTTCCCGAGGGCAGTTACGATTTTTGGCGTATGGTTTTTGAGGGAGTGGCCAAATGCGGCCGCAGGGTGGAAATTGACCTGCACGCCAAAGGGATCGATGAAACGATGATTGACTCGGCGCTGGCTACGGGGATGGCCGTAGATGTCGCGCCGAAGTACTGGGCCGAGCACCTTGGAATGCCTTATCATCAGACCGAAATCCGGGCACTGGAGCGGCCTCGGCCCGGTAGAGAGGGTTCGGGTTTAATGAAACTGAGCAGCGGGTCGCGCAGTTTTCTTCGGTATGGTTACGGCGACCTGCTCAAGGAAAATCGCCGCTATACGGTGATGTATCGCATCTGGCCGGGGACGCAACGGCTGCTCTTGTGGGGCGACCCAGTGACTGCCGCTGCCCACAGCAGGGCCTTTAGCTTTTGCGGCAGCGCTGGTGTTGAAATCATGGAGCCCCTCACTTTCAAGGGTCGCCGAGGCTCAGGCATCCCCGGTGGCCGCTGCGCCTACGCTGAGGTGTCCCTCAAGCCGCGCTGGGACTGGGAAAAATACCTTTATACGCTGAGGCTGTGGGGACGTTTGATGTATAACCCTGAAAGCGCCCCGGACATTTGGCAGCGGATGTTGCGAAAGACTTTTGCAAAAGGGGCCAAGGCAGTGGAACTCGCATTGGCAAACGCCAGCCGCATCCTGCCCATTATCACCACCGCCCACGCGCCTTCCGCAGGAAACAACAGTTACTGGCCGGAGATGTATTTTAACCACTCGCTCATCGATGCTGGCCGCCCTAGCCCGTATGGTGACAGCCCTGCGCCGAAGGTGTTTGGCAACGTGAGCCCGCTGGACCCGCAATTATTCCTGCGCATCAATGATTTTGCCGGCGAATTGCTCAAAGGCGAACACAGCGGGAAATACACTCCAATCGAAGTCGCGCGATGGATCGAAGATTACGCCGAAGCTGCAGCGAAAAACCTCGCGCTGGCCGAAAGTAAGGTTAGGAACAACAACACAGCGGAATATCGACGCATGGTGGTTGACTTGAAAATCCAAATCGGACTTGGGCGATTTTTCGGCGCGAAGTTTCGCTCGGGTGTTCTCTACGGATTGTTCGAACAAAGCGGTGATCGCGCTTCCCTGATTGAATGCATAAGGGTATATCGCCGCGCCCGCAACGCATGGGCCGAACTGGCAGAGCAAGCGCGCAACGTTTATCAAGCTGATGTGACCGTGGGCGAGCTACCCCATTTGCGCGGCCATTGGCTCGACCGGCTGCCCGCCATTGACGACGACATCGCTTTATTGGAGAAGCGGCTGGAGCAAACGAGCGGAGAGGCTGGCAACGCCATTGGATCGGAGCACATTCGATTGTGCATCCAGGAAATCCTGGACCGACCGCGGCGACCCATTGTTGTTTGCCGTCATTCGCCGCCGGCTCGCTTCCGCGCCGGCCAACCGCTCGAGATAGAGTTAATATTGCAAAGGTCATCCCAGGCCGTTCGCCTCTACTATCGCCACGTGAACCATGGTGAGCGATTCGAGAGGGTCTTTATGCAAGCGGAAGGGAATCACTTCGGCGCCACCATCCCGGCGGCTTACACGAATTCGCCATACCCGCTCCAATATTACTTCGAGATACGGCAGGACGCCCAAAACTCATCGCTGTATCCCGGATTCGCCTCTAATCTCGCTAACCAGCCTTACTTCGTGGTGCGCCATTTTCATAGTGAAACGGTGGCAGCGGGGCCACGTCTCAATTGTTGACAATTGGCTTTTTTCAACTTCGCGCGTCCTTTGGCGCAGTGGCCCTTTGCCCCCGGTCCTGAAGGGTCACCAGCGAATAGGCCCCTGAATAGGCCCCTCTCCCCGCAGACTGGGAGAGGGAAGCTTGGCGGGGCGACTAAGCATGAATTTGATGCAGAACTGCCCGCGCTGCTTGAGCGCATCAAGCAAAACCCGGCTAAAGCCCGCGTGTTAATGAGACGCGAAATCGAGTATGAAATGTCCAGACTCAGATTTCCTGATCTCTACCGGCGCGAAGTGCGGGCGTTCGGGAGGAACGTCATTCTCCATCCCAGTTGTAATCATATCCGGCTGGGGGCTCATAGTTACAGGGATCGGAATCGGAAGCACCATCCCAAAAACTTTTGATGAGGCCCGCATGCCCATCGACAAAGCTCAGCGCGTTTTTTGCGTTGGGATAGTCTCGGTTAATTACCGGATGCCACGAGCCGCCAAAGAATGCGGGCCACTCGCCAACCAATACCGCCTTGGCCGGACTTTTGATGGAACCCAGCTTCTTGCCTGTTATGCGCGCAATGGCCCCTGGCCCCACCTCGTATCCGTTGAAGGTGTAACTCGTGAAGGCGTGCCCAATCTGCTTTGAAAGAATCCGATCCGAGGGACAGATGAAGACTTTCTCATTAGGCGATGCAGGGCCAAATAAGCATCAAGTTGATGATCGCCAAATTCGCGGTGGCTCGAGCTGAGAGTGTCGGCCCGACGGCAAAAGTGCTTGGTAGCTTTGGCCCCTCTGCCTATAGTTGGCCCATGGTTCATGTGGGCATCGGTTACGACGTTCATGCTCTGGCCGAGGGACGAAAGCTGGTCCTGGGCGGGGTTGACATCGAGCATCCAAAAGGCCTCGAAGGCCATTCGGACGCCGATGTGTTGATGCACGCCGTCTGCGATGCCATCCTCGGCGCCCTCGGCGAAGCCGACATCGGCCATCATTTCCCTAATACCGACCCACGCTGGCAAGGGGCCCCCAGCCGCGTGTTCCTGCGGGAGGCCTCGCGCCTGGTGGCGTTGCGTGGCGGCAAACTGATCAATATCGACGCCACCATCATCGCCCAGGCGCCCAAGCTCTTCCCCCACATTGAGCAGATGAAACGCAATATGGCCGAGGCCCTCGAACTGAATGTCCAACGAATCGGGATCAAAGCCACGACCAACGAAACCTTAGGGTTTATCGGGCGTGAAGAGGGCATCGCGGCGATTGCTGTGGCGGGCGTCGATTTGCCCGAGCATTGATGCCCCCATGCCTAAGGCTGAGATCAGTTGGAAACGCACCACTCCCGGGGGCCTTACCCTCCAGGTCTATGCGCAGCATGTCGGACGCGATTGGCTCTTCTTTGCGCGTGAAAAACGCTACGACCAATGGCAGGCCGTTCCCGAACCGCCTTTGGATGATTGGCTGGAGCTGCTCGACGCCGTCCAGCGCCGCATTAACCGCCGCCGCTTGCGTCCCGAAGAAGAAGCGCGCGTCAAAAAATCCATTCGCGAACGCTTTCCCGAAGCGGCTTTCGACTGAGTTGATTGCAACATGACCAAACGACCGCTCATTTTGATTTCCCCAGACATTGAGGGCAAAGGGAAGGAATTTGGGGACCTCTCGATCAGCCTTTCGGCCAATTACCAGCAAGCCATTCTTGCCGCAGGCGGGTTGCCCCTGATAATCCCCGTGACGGTGGAGCGGGAATGCATCGCCGACTGCGTGCGCCGATGCGACGGCGTGCTGTTGACCGGCGGGGATGATGTCGATCCGCGCCTCTACGGGGATGTCTTGCCCGCTGCAGTGCGCCGCACGGTCGGCGTCACCCCTGATGGTGGCGGGCGGGATTACCGTGAGCTGGTGCTTATTGACGAGGTCTTTCGCCAGCGCAAACCGTTGCTAGCGATTTGCCGCGGGCACCAAATCCTTAACGTGGCCTTGGGGGGTGGGCTGGTGGCCGATATTCCCAGCCAGGTGCCGGGGGCGTTGCGCCATCGGCGCATGGATAAACGCAGTGAAATCGTTCACGAAGTGCAATTGACACCGGGTTCAGTACTGGCCAAGATAACCGGCAAGAAGAATCTGGGCGTGAACAGCACGCATCACCAGGCAATTGGCCGGGTGGCCGCCCCGCTTCGTGTGGCGGCCACCAGCTCGGATGGCATCATCGAGGCGCTCGAACTCCAGCCGGGTGGAGTGCGCTGGTTGCCGTGGCTCTTGAGCGTGCAATTCCACCCGGAACGCTTGGCCGGGCGATTTGCCGAACACCAGGCTCTCTTCGGCGCGTTCACCCGCGCCTGCGGGCGAAATCGCATACATAACTTATGAAGGGCAAAATTCTGATCGTAGATGACCAGGCCGACTTCCGCGAGTTGCTGAGGCTCAGGCTGGGGACCGATTACCAGGTCAGCGAGGCCGCCAACGGCGCTGAACTGCAAAAAACTCTCGCAGAGGACCCGCCGGACGTCGTCCTGCTGGATGTCAAACTGCCGGACGCCAATGGCCTTCAACTGCTTCCCAACATCAAAAAACGCTGGCCTCAGACCGAGGTCATTATCCTCACCGGCGCCCCGGATGATCATCAGGCCGTCTCCTGGGCCGTCGAAGCCACCAAGAGCGGGGCATTCAATTTCGTTCGCAAAGGCGCCGGCTTTGATGGGGACAAACTGGTGGTCGATGTCAATAACGCGCTCGAACATAAAGAGCAGACGGAAGCCAACAGCGCGTTGCGCCGGGCGCTGGGCACCATCAGCGGCACAACCGCTCCGGTATTCCGCAGCGCTGCCATGCAGGATGTCGTGCGCACCGTTCAACGAATCGGCACCAGCGACGTGTCCATCCTCATTACAGGTGAAAGCGGCACCGGCAAGGAAGTCATTGCCGATTTGATCCACTCGGTCAGCCCCCGCAATAAGGCGCGTATTATCAAAATCAATTGCGCCGCTTTGCCTCGCGAACTCATCGAAAGCGAACTGTTCGGTTCCGTTAAAGGCGCATTCACCGGGGCGCATGCGGACCGCGAGGGGCTGTTCCGCCAGGCCGAAGGGGGCACGTTGCTCCTGGATGAAATCTCCGAAATGCCTGTCGATACTCAGAGCAAACTGCTGCGCGTCTTGCAAGACCAGGAAGTCCGGCCCGTAGGAGGCAAAACCGCTTACAAAACCAACTGCCGCCTCGTGGCCGCCACCAACCGCAAGCCGGAAGAGGCCATCCGCGACGGCAAGCTCCGCGAGGACTTGTTCTATCGGATCAGCGCCATTTCCGTTCACCTGCCCCCCTTGCGCGAACGGCGCGAGGATATCCTGCCCCTGGCCGAATCTTTTCTGCGGCGCTTTGCCGCCCAGGCCAACCGCACTATAAAAGGCTTCACCTCGATGGCCGCTGAACGCCTCACTGCCTTTGATTGGCCCGGCAATGTGCGCCAATTGCAAAACGAAGTGCAGCGCGCCGTGTTGCTGTGCGAAGGCGATGAAGTGGATTCCACCGACCTGTCCATCACCAAGGCGCGCGTCATCGGCGAAGAGTCGCAGGACACCAACTTTACCCTGCTCGAAGGGGTTGAGCGCAATGCTATCGTGCAAATGCTCAAAGAAACCGGCAACAACAAGCTGGAAACCGCCAAGCGCCTGGGCATTGGCCGGCAAACTCTCTACAACAAAATCAAGGCCTACGGCATCGAGGTCTGAAGGCCTGTTTTAACAATAGATTACCGTTCTGCGCTCTCCCTCTCATCCCCAGGAGGAGAGGAGGCCCCACTCGCTGTACCTGGACAGTGAAAAGTGTTAAGCGTCACCAGCGAACAGACACCTGTTCATCGACCTTGATGCTAATTTGTTGGGTTAATTATTCTTCTTGACTTGGCAGGCGGTTTTGTTCTACAAAAGGGCAACTCAGCAAAAACCTGGTGACGCGGGAATTGTCCTTTGGTTTAGGGGCGATTTGAGACCAGCGCCTGGGAACGGCCACCCGGTTGGAGCGAGAAACAGAACAGAGAACATTATGCCGGCCAGACTATTCGTCGGGAATCTACCATTCACGACTACCGAAAACGATCTGCAGGATTACTTCGCCCAGGCGGGCGGGGTCGTTGCAGTCAACATCATGCAGGACCGGACGACGGGCCGGTCCCGGGGTTTCGCCTTCATCGAAATGGGGACCCAAGAGGATGCCAGCAAGGCCATTGGGATGTTTCATCAGAAGGATTTCCAAGGCCGCGCGCTGACCGTCAATGAGGCCCGTCCGCGCGAGGAACGCCCGATGGGCGGCGGCGGACGCGATGGCGGCGGTGGCGGTTACCGTGAGCGGCGCCAGTAGCAAAGCAGAGCAGATGAGCAACCTGCCGTAAGCCGATTATCGAGCGGCGGCGTGCTCCCTGCGGTTATTGGACGACTCTCTCGTCCTGGTTTTTCGTCCGATCATAGCAGTCGACGCCAGGCGTCGGCTGCTACGGACGAGCAGCGGCAATTCTGTTTTTAAAGCAGGCTCTCAAGCCGGAAATATTCCGGCCAGATAGCGTCCTGTTCGCAGTGCAGGATAGCCACTGTGCGTTCCATGCCGAAACGGGATTTGCCGGCGTAACCGGGATTGAAGAAAAGAGGCGGGCCAATGCGTTGGCTGAATGGTTTATGCGTATGGCCAAAAACCACCACGTCGGGTCTGTCGCCGGCGATGCGTCCTTGCAGCCAGTCAGGCAAGCGCGAGGGTTGCACGATGTGGTGAAGCAGGAACCTTCTCCCAGTCACCTCGATGAATTCGGTCAGGTTGAAGTGCAATCCAGGATCGTCGGTGTTTCCTAAAACCGCAGTAACGGGCGCGATGTCCTCGAGTTGCCGGATGATGCCGGTGCCCCCAATATCTCCAGCATGCAGGATATGGACGACTCCGTCAAAAAGCGCTTTGATTTGAGGATCAAAGTAGTTGTGTGTATCTGAAATGACCCCGATTTTGAACGCGGCAATGCGCCGGGCGGTTTGGTTTGGGGCTGGCGGATTATCCCTCACGCATCCCGAGGTTCCGCGGCCTGGTCGCCCTGCGGTTCTTCGGCAGGGGCAGGCGATTCCTTGGGTTCCTTTTCCTGTGCTGACTCGGAGGATTCAAGCCATTTCATGGCGCCCACAAACAAGCCGGTGAACAAGCCGCCGCTTAAAAGGGTATTGCGAAAGAACTGCCAGGTCTCAGGCCAGCCAGCGGTCCCTTTGGTCAGCGCAATCAGCCAACCGGCGAAGGTTTTGCTGTATTCAGGATTTCCAAACGGGTTGAAAAACCAGGAGGCGGTATTGGTGATCAGATAAAAGAGCAGCGCCCCAAAAACGCCGCCGCCCAGCAGCGCCATAAATGAACAGTTGGGTTTGAATTTGCGCCCCAGACCTATCAAACAGGCATAGGCGGCATAATTGACCAGTTGATATTTCAAGGCCGTTGTGTCGAAGACCTGCCAGCCCAGATCGAAGCGATAATACAGGTCCAAACCAATATCGGTGAGCAGGAGCGCGCCTAGCGGAAGCCACCACGCTATGCGGCCTGGGAAATAGAGACCGGCGCAAAAGCACAGCGCATATGCGGCGCTGAAGTTTTGCGGCAGCATGCCCGGGATGCGTGTAAGCGCAAAGGCCAGCATGAAGGCCAGAGGCATCATCCATTTGCCTTTCATCAGCCGGAGCATACGCCCGCGCTTAAAAATGACAAGAGGCGGCGCGCCTGGGCTTCGTCCCAGCCCTGCATGAATTAAATGCCTAATCCGGCCTTGTTGCGCCAGTGTCCGCGCCGCCTCTATGTCTTACTCTTACTCATACTCATACCCTTACTCCTGCTCCCACTCGCCCGCCGAGGGGGCGTTACCGGCGCCAGACGGGCCCTCCTCGTAAGCGGCCTTGGGGAAATCGCCGCCTCGAGACTTATATTCGATTTTTTAAACCAGGCCAGATTAAGCTGGTTTTCCGCGAGGGTTGCTTTAGGATTCGCCTCAGCCGGCGCCTGCATTCCACCGGCGTTGCCAAATGACTGTTGAGACCCAACTCAAGAGCTTATATGAAATCCAGCCATTCCAATCCACTCGATCCAGTTTCACGACGTCAGTTCCTGAAGAACTCCTCACTCGCCGCCGCCGGCGCTGCGGCTTTGGCGCAGATGCCTTTTGTCATCACGGGCCATGCCGCGCCTGACGACCCAATCCGCATCGGTCTCATCGGCTGCGGCGGACGCGGGACCGGCGCTGTGGCCGATGCCCTGGGCGCCGCGACCGACGTGAACTATCCCCAGGCGGGTTACCACACCGAGAACATCAAAGCCGATGCCAGCGCGGCGAGCAAAAACGTAAAAGTTGTTGCCCTGGGTGACGTGTTTCCTGATCGCCTCAACGGCTGCCGCGAGCAACTCCAAAAGCTCAACATGTCCATCCCCGATGAGATGTGCTTCACGGGCTTTGATGCCTACCAAAAGCTGCTGGCGGTCCCGGACATCAACTATGTCATCCTGGCCACGCCCCCGCACTTCCGCGCCACGCACCTCAAGGCTGCCATCGAAGCGGGGAAGAACGTTTTCGCCGAGAAGCCATGCGCGGTCGATGGCCCCGGCATCCGGTTGGTGCTCGAGGCCGGGGAATTGGCAAAGCAGAAGAACCTGGGCATCGTAGCGGGCACCCAGCGGCGCCACATGCGCAGCTATGGGGAGGCAATCAAACGGCTCCAGGATGGCGCGGTGGGCGAGATTCTGGCTGCCCGCGCGTATTGGGACGGGGGCGTGATCTGGGTGGTGGAACGTCAGCCCGGCTGGAGCGATATGGAGTGGCAACTGCGCAATTGGAATTATTTCACCTGGCTGGGGGGCGACCACATCGTTGAGCAACACGTCCATAACCTGGACGTGATCAACTGGGTCATGGGTGCGCACCCCATCAAAGCCCTGGCCTTGGGAGGCCGGCAGGCGCGGCCCAACAAGAATTACGGCCACATCTACGATCATTTTGCCGTCGAGTTCGAATATGCCAACGGCGCGCGGATGTTCAGCCAGTGCCGCCAAATGAATGGCTGTGAAGGCAAGGTCGAGGAGGCCGTTGTGGGGACCAAAGGTTCGAGCAATTGCAAGGACTGGATACGGGCCAGCAACAAGCAGGTGCTCTGGAGATTTCGCGAACGCGACGTCAATCCCTACCAGCAGGAGCACCAGGACCTGATGGCCAGCATTCGCGCCGGCGCCCCGCTGAACGAGGCCAAAAACGTCGCCGAAAGCACCCTCACCGGGATCATGGGGCGCGAGTCCGCCTATAGCGGGCGCTCGATTGAAGCGGAGGAAGTCCTTAATTCCACCACCCGCTTGGGACCGGAAAAATACGAGATGGGAAGCCTGCCCTTCCCCGAGGTGGCCATCCCGGGCCAGTACAAGTTTGCGTGAGCCACGCCGTGGCACGGGCGTCTCGCCCGTGGGAACTCGGGCAAGATGCCCGAGCCACGGTCTGAGGCTCCGTCTCGCTAAAGAATTTTTTCGAAGCCCAGGCGCCCGGGCGACAGTCTGTAAAGCTTGGCGCCGTGAGAAGCGATCTGGGGCGCGAATTCACCGTCGGCTTTGCCCAGGTCTTTGCGAAACCAGAGGTCGCGCACCTGGGACGAGCCTCCGAGGTTTATGGGCACTTTGTCGGGTACCTCCTGCGTATTGAAGAGGGCAAGATACTCGTCGGTTGAACCCGGCACCTGGGCCACCCAGGCAAGCAGACCGTCCCGGTTGAACAGCTCGTGGTTGCCGCTACTACTCTGGTTTACCGAGAGCACTTCCGGGTTCGTCAGCAAGGAGAGCGTAAAGTCGTCCAGCCTGGTCATGTCCGAACCCAGAATCAGTGGGGAACGGGCGATGCACCACAGGGTCAGAAGCGTGTACTGCTCGTCATGGGTGAAGTGGGTGGTCCGCTTGCCCATATCAATCACCCCAAGCGGCAGCATATCGGCGTCGGGAAAATGACCGGGCCCGCGATAAGGAGTCCACTGACGCAGCCGCTTGAATTGCGCCAGCAGTTCGGGCCACTTGTCCCAGAAATCGTCGCTAATACGCCACATATTGGCGTGCTGTGAAATGTGTTCACCCGCCGTCAGGGGTGTGGCTCCAGGAGAGGTGCTCAATACTATTGGCCGCCCAGTCCGGTCGATAGCCTTTCGTATGGCTTCGATTTCCCCCCTGTGATATGGCCGGCTCAGGTCGTCCACTTTCACGAAATCCACTCCCCAAGAGGCAATCAATTCGAACACCGAATTATAATATTCCTGCGCGCCGGGCTTGGACATATCCACACCATGCATATCGGTGTTCCAGGCGCAGAAACTGTTCGCGTCGGCGATGTCTGCGGCGTGGAACGGTGTGCCCTTAATGGCCGTATTCTGCGCAACAGCCAAGCGCGGTATCCCGCGCATAAGATGAATGCCAAACTTCAAGCCCTTGCCATGGATGTGCTGGGCCAGGGCCTCGAAACCCGAGGGAAATCGGTTGCTCGCGGGCAGAAGCCGGCCCCATTCGTCCATCGTCAACCTGGCGCCTTTCCGGTACTCAAAGCCCCTGGCTTGGGGTTCGTACCACTGGATATCGACCACAATGTAACGCCACCCAAACCGCGCCAGCTTTTGAGCCATCACATCCGCCTGTGCTTTCGTCTGCGCTTCGGTAATGGTGGTGGCAAAGCAATCCCAACTGTTCCAGCCCATAGGCGGAGTGGGCGCCCAGGCATGGAAATCGGTTCCACCGAGCGCCGCTAGCGCCGCGCCTAGACAGAGAAGAACCAGGGAATGGGTCCCAGCGAGCTTCATAAATCAGCCCTGGTCAGGAAACCACCCCGTGGGCGACCTCGCCGGAGACATCGGTGAGGCGGAAGTCGCGCCCCTGGTAACGAAAAGTGAGGCGCTTGTGATTGATGCCGCACAGGTAGAGCATGGTGGCGTGGAGGTCGTGGACGTGCATTTCCTGGCCGTCTTCAAGATAGCGGTAGCCGAGTTCGTCTGTGCTGCCCCAAGTCAGGCCGCCTTTGACACCGCCACCGGCCATCCAGATGGAAAAGGCGTTGATATGGTGGTCGCGGCCAGAGCCCTGGCCCATGGGGGTGCGGCCAAATTCACCGCCCCAGATGATGAGGGTCTCGTCGAGCATCCCACGCTGCTTGAGGTCTGCCACCAGGGCGGCGGAGGCCCGGTCAACCTCTTGGGCGGCGACTGGCATGTCTTTGACGATGTCGCTGTGGTGGTCCCAGGCGCGGTGGTAAAGCTGGATGAAGCGCACGCCACGTTCGGCCAGGCGGCGGGCGAGCAGGCAGTTTGAAGCGAAGGTGCCTTCTCCTGGGTGTTTGACACCGTACATGTCCAGGATGTGCTGCGGTTCGGAATTCAGATCGGCCAGTTCGGGCACCGAGGTCTGCATGCGGAAGGCCATTTCGTATTGGGCGACGCGGGTTTCGATTTCCGGGTCCATCTGGCGAGCTTCGAGCATGCCGTTCAACCGATTGATTTCCTCGATCACCTGCCGCTGGGTGCTTTGACAGACCCCCTCCGGGTTGCCCACGTAGTGGACGGGAGCGCCCTTGGATTGAAAGAGGATGCCTTGGAATTTACTGGGAAGAAACCCGCTGGACCATTGCCGGGCGGAGACCGGCTGGAGGCCGCTTTTGCCCGCGGAAGTCAGCACGACGAAGCCGGGCAAATCCTGTGTGTCGGCGCCCAGGCCGTAAAGGAGCCAGGATCCCATGCTGGGCCGGCCTTTGATGCGGGTGCCGGTGTTCATGAAGGCGTGGGCCGGGTCATGGTTGATTTGCTCGGTGTGAAGCGAGCGGACGATACAGATATCGTCCGCGATGCCGGCAATGTGGGGAAAGAGATCGGAGATTTCCTGGCCGGATTGGCCGTGCTTTTGGAATTGAGTGAACGGACCCCGGGCTTTGAGGACCGCCCCCTGCAATTGGGCGAGCTGCTGGCCCCGCGTGTAGGAATCAGGAAACGGCTGGCCGTCGAGGCGCTGAAGTTCCGGTTTATAATCGAAGCTTTCGAGGTGCGAGGGCCCACCGGCCATGCAGAGGTGGATGACGCGCCGGGCGCGGGGAGGAAAATCGGGCGGGTTAACCACTCCACGCCAGCGTTCGGATTCCGGTGGCGCCGGGAGGGTCTCTGCTGAAGCGGGCTGGAGCAGACAGGCGAGCGCAATGCCGCCCAGGCCGTAGGCGGCGCGACTCAGGAAGGTGCGGCGGTTAATGCTGAGCTGAAACTCACGTTCATCGAAGTAAGGCGTCATAAGTCAATAACAGGTAATTGTTTCGTGCAGGTTCAGGATGACGCGGCAGAGCTGGGTCCATGCGGCAACGTCCTTTGGGTTTTCATCTTTGGGGGCGGGCGCGATGCCGACGTGGAGGAGCTTTGAGACATCTGCGGGATTCTGCTTATAGGTGGCCTCTTGAACGGAGAGAAACTTGAGAAGGGACTCTTTCTCCCGGGCTGTCGGAGGGCGAGCCAGGGCGCGGTAAAAGGCCCTGTCAAGCCTTTGGGCATCCGATTCCTTGGCCGGGTCCAGGAGGTGTGCAGCCCAGACGCGCGCGGCCTCGACGAAGGTGGGGTCGTTTAGGAGAGTAAGGGCCTGTTGGGGAGTATTTGAGACGACGCGGCTGGCGGTGCATTCCTCGCGCGAGGGGGCATCGAAGTTGGCGAGCATCGGGTGGAGGAAAGTGCGCTGCCAATGGATATACACGCCGCGCCGATATTCGCGCTGATCCTGGTCGGCTTGGTAAACGCGGTCGGGGAACTGCAAGTTGGCGTAGTAACCGGCCGGCTGATAAGGATGGACACTGGGGCCGCCCAAATCCGGATTCAGCAGGCCAGAAATGAAGAGCGCATTGTCGCGAACGAACTCGGCTTCAAGGCGGCGCGGCGATTGGCGCGCCAGCAGGCGGTTGTTGGGGTCAATTTCCTTCAGATCAGGGCGAGCCTTGGAACTCTGCCGATACGCCGCGGACATGACCATGAGCTTCACCATGTGTTTGATGTCCCAGTCATGGGGAGGGGGGTGCTGAAGGGTCGAGGGCTGCTGGAATTCTGGATGCATGAACTCGCTCGCGAGCCAGTCCAGCAATTCGGGGTGGCTCGGCCATTCACCCTGGCCGCCGAGATCATCCACGACCGCGGAGATGCCGGCGCCAAAGAACTGCTTCCACAAGCGGTTCACAACGGCGCGGGCGGTGAGAGGGTTATCAGGAGAAACCAGCCAGCGCGCGAGGTCCAGCCGCGTGAGCCGATGGCCGTCGGGATTGGGAATCTGCGGCAGGAAATGCGGCACTCCCGGCTCCAGGACCTCGCCGGTGTCGTCCTGCCAATCACCGCGATGGAGCAGCCGGGTGACTCGAGGTTTATCGCGGGCGACCGTCACGAGCGTGAAAGCACGGCCATGCCGGCATGCATCAATTTGGCGCTGGAGTTCGCCGGCTTGCGCAACGAACTCCTCATCCGAGCGCGTGCTGAACAGGTAGGTGCGCGCCACGAGATTGGATTGAGAAGCAGACGCTTCGTTTGGGATGCGCAAGGCGGTTTCGAGAGAGTCGCCGATACCGGAGTCGAGCGGCTCAGGGGCGGCGAAGGGGGAGAGCGAGACCCGCGCCGAAGCGACGGGCAGGCTGCCAAAATCCAACTCCAGGACATCGCCCGCCTTGGTTTCAACGGGGCTATCCAGCAACCAGACCGCCTTCTGGCGGGTGTCGTTAATTGAGATGAGCCAACGCCTCGCTACGCCAAGGATGGGAAAACCGTTCGAGTAAATCTCCTTTTTATGGTCGGCGTCGGCATGGTTGAACGACAGCTTGGATTGGTTGTTACCGTCTGATGATTTCAGAGTTGCCGAGAGGGTGATCGAGGCTTCCGTCCTCTGGGGCGGGTCTCCTGCCTTTTCGCTTGGCGTTTCAAGGGGCGTGATTTCGAGACGCATTGCGGCTATCGGCCAATTTGAGACCGGCAACAGGAACCGGACCTTTTTTCGCTTCCCCTCTGCGAGCAAAACAGTGCGGTCAGCCTGGACAGTGAAATTGGTTTGAACTGCACGGTCGGGCTTCTCGGTTTCAATTGCAACCTCGGGAACCGGTGTTTGCCAGCCGCTCGGATTCTGGCTCAAGAAAGCCAGGCTCGACTGGCGCCATTGTTCAAATGGTTGCTTCAGAGAGGCGTCAGCCTCGAGTTTCGCAGCAGCCTGCGCGCAGAGCGCGTCGGCTTTGGCTTCGAGCTTCTTGATTCGTCGCTGCAGGTACGGGCTATTGACCTCAATTTCCGGGGGAAAAGGCGAGTCATTGTCGATGCCCTTGAGTTCCGCATTCGGGGTGTAGCCGTAGTCCTCATAGACGCCCCATTGCTTGATGTCAGCGAAGAAGGCCTCCATCTGGTAAAAATCCTTGGATGTGAAGGGATCAAATTTGTGGTCGTGACATTCGGCGCAGCCCATGGTCGAACCCAGCCAGGCCATCGAAACGGTGCGGACGCGGTCGGCGGCATATTTTGCGAGGTACTCTTTGGGTTGGGCGCCGCCTTCTCGGGTAACCATATTGAGGCGGTTGAAACCTGTGGCGATGCGCGATTCGGTGGTGGGGTGCGGTAGCAGGTCCCCGGCAAGCTGCTCGACGGTGAACTGGTCGAAGGGTTTGTTCGTGTTGAACGAGTTAATCACGTAATCACGGTAGGGGAAGATGTTGATGTTTTGATCGCCGTGATAACCGACCGTATCGGCGAAGCGCACGACATCGAGCCAGGGCACGGCCATTCTTTCTCCGAAATGCGGTGAAGCCAGAAGCCGATCCACCTGCCGTTCGTAACTCTCCGGACTGGAATCGGAGACAAAGGCCGCGACTTGCGCCGGCGTCGGCGGCAGCCCAATCAGGTCCAGGCTCAACCGGCGCAACAGCGTCGCCTTGTCAGCTTCCGGTGAGGGCTTGACACCCTTCTCATCGAGCTTGTGAAGAATGAACGCATCAATGGGATTGCGCACCCAACCTGGGTTTTTGGTCGGTGGCAGTTGCGCGCGAACCGGCCTTACATACGCCCAGTACGGTTCGTATTTCGCCCCCGCCTTAATCCAGTTGCGGAGGATTTCTTTTTCTGCGACAGAGAGCTTCTTATTCGTCTCCGGCGGGGGCATGATGATTTTCGGGTTGGTCGAGAAGATATGCTGGATCAGCTTGCTCTGGGCGAGGTTGCCGGCAACGATAGCCTTGTGCTCGAGCGCCACCTCGCGCACATCCAGGCGCAGGTTGGCTTTTCGGTCCTCTTTGCCCGGGCCGTGGCAGACGAAGCAGTTTTCTGAAAGGATGGGGCGGACGTCGCGGTTGAACTCAATGGTTGAGTTGGCGCCGGCCCCCGCGAGCGGGGCACAGAGCAGAAGAACCGGAAAGATGGCAACTCGGTTACGGATCCGCCTCATAACAAAACCAGCACACACCACAGCCGACGCTGAGTCTCCGCCCCGGCCCCGGACGGCCCTCGCGCGTGCGCCGGCCTCAATTCGTTTTCGTAATCTTTACTATAACACCTTCGAAAACCCATCGCAATAAGCCTTTTGCGTCGACTGTCGGGCTGGCGGTGGGAGCAGGCGTAAGTACTATGGCCCGGCTCGCACGCGATAGAAACGCAACTGGTTGGTGGCGGTTGAGTCTGTGGTGATAAATGGATTGCCCGGCGCGTTAGTGACCAGGAGGGAGAGCCAGTTGGTTAACGTGAGGGAGTACTCAACCGTATAGGTTTGTCCGGCAGTGCCACTGAGGACAAATTGAAATTGGTTCGCCGAAAGGCGGGCGGGAGAACTCAGCGCGGGGCTGAGCGGGGTCGCAATGTATTCGTAGGCGCCCATATCCACGGTTGCGGCCGAAATGCGAGTATCGCCGTTGAGGTCCAGGGCGCCGGTCATCCAAGCCATATTGGCGCCGGAAATGATCCGGCAGTTTGCCGTAAATTAAAGATTGAAAGGAACAGCAGGCACCACCTATGGTTTCCCCACATATGCTTAAACACGTTTCTCTCACGACCTTTGCCGTCTTGGCGGTGATCGCCGCCCCCGTTCGGGCGCAAGATAAACCAGCCGTCGCTCCCACTGCGGCGCTTCTGGGGCAGCCCGATGCCAATGGCTTCATCAGTCTTTTCAATGGCAAGGACCTGACCGGCTGGGAAGGTCTTAAGGGCTACTGGTCTGTCAAGGACGGCGTTATCGACGGCAGCGAAACCAGGGATCACTCGGTCCAGACTGATCTCATTCTGAGCGCCTCCAAGGAGCACCCCGAACGGTTTGTCAATTTCGAGCTCCACATCAAATGGATGCTCGTCAGCCCGGAAGGCAACTCGGGCGTGCAGTTCCGTTCGGTGATCAACAATCCGAAGACCCTTCACGCGGGCGGCTACCAAGCCGACATCGATAGCGGCGGCCGATACACCGGTTCGATCTATGACGAATCGGGCATCGCCGGCGGACGAGGCACGATGAGTAACCGCGGCGAAAAGACCACTTGGGACAACGAGAATAAACGTCACAACGACCCGCTTCCGGAAAGCGCCGACGACCTCGGAAAGCTTCTACACAATAAGGGCGGTTGGAACGACATCGCCCTCATCGTCAATGGAGACCACGTTTGGTACAAGATCAACGGTCGCCTGATGACTGAGATGATTGACGACAGTCCAAAGGCCGTCCTCAAGGGCGGGGTGATCGCGCTCCAGATGCACGCCGGCTTCACGATGGATATTGAGTTCAAGGATATTTCCATCAAGTTCCTTGGTGGAAATCCGTAACCCGTCGTTCACATCCGGCCTGGACCAGCCCCGCCGAGGCCGGTGGCGATGGTAATTAACGGCAGGAACATTGCCACAACAATACTCCCGACAATAACCGCCAGGATCAGAATCAGAATCGGCTCCAACAAAGATGTAAGGCCACTCACGGCATTATCAAACTCATCCTCGTAATTATCGGCGATTTTCATCAGCAGCTCCGGCAGGGCCCCGGTCTGCTCGCCAACATCCACCAAACCCGCGACCATTGCAGGAAAGACCCCGGACGCCTTCAAACCGGGGGCTATCGGATCACCCTGCTTTACTTGTTCGTGCATTCGAGCAATCACGTCCCCAATGATGGAATTGCCTGCCGTTCCCTCGACGATTGTGAGGGCTTGGAGAATCGGCACACCGCTTCCGGCCAGCGTGCCGAACGTCCTGGCAAACCGCGAGATGGCCGCTTTGCGAAACAGCGGGCCAACTATCGGCAAAGAAAGTTTTACACGGTCGAACCATCGCCTCCCCAATTTGGTTCTGATGCCCATTATGAACACGCAAGCCACAGCCGCCCCTGCCAGCAAAACGAAGGGAAGTCGCTGCACAAGAAGGCCGCTCAACTCAAATACAAACCGTGTAAAGGCCGGCAGCGCGGCGCCGTCGAGCAATCCCTCGAACACAACCCGAAAGCGTGGCACGATGAACGTCATCAAAAGGCCCGTTATCCCGGTCGCCACCACCAAAACCGCGCACGGATAGACCAAGGCCGCTTTGACTTTGCCTTTTATCTTCTCCGTTTTTTCCATGAATTCCGCAAGGCGATGAAGCGCCAATTCCAAAGCGCCTGCGCTTTCTCCCGCTCGCACAAGATTCACATACAAGGGATTGAAGATTTTGGGATAGAACGCAATGGCCTCGGAGAACGAGCCACCGTTCTCAATTGAAAATCCGATTTCGCGGATGACGCCCCGCAAGGTCCTGCCTTCTTCCTGCTCTTCAAGAATCTTAAGGCTCCGCAGCAAAGGCATGCCTGCCCCGACCATGGTGGCCACCTGCCGTGTGAACACCACGAGCTTGGCGGCTCTGACTTTCCGGCGGGTGGCCAGCGGCATCAGGCTTCTGAGTCGCACGGTGTTCCCAAAAGGACGCTTTGGTGTCCTGCGAGCAGTTCGATCAGATGCCGCCTTAATATTTGTCGGGAAAAGCCCCATCTCCCTGACCCGTCGAACAGCTTCACTCTGATTTGCAACTTCAAGCATCCCCCGAGTTTCACTCCCTCGCGGGTCAATAGCGATATATGAGTAGTTAGCCATAGGCTTCCAGTCCCGCGTGCTGAGAGACCTTCAAAAACATCCTGTTCATCTCCCTTTTCTGACAAGGCAATCCCTGGAACGTCACGGGTTTTTTGACGACCTGGACAAGAACCCCTCCGCATAATGGCGGATAAGTCAGCGCAATCGGGCGAGGAAGCCGGGGTCCGGTCCCGCCAAGTCCGCCCGGCGCTGTTGGGAGAGGACGCGGCCATAGACGCGGGCATCGCGAATCAGCATCGCGAGCCTGTTGCGAAGTGATTCGCTCGCGATCTGGCCATCCTTCACATCGACATCCTCCGCAAATGAAATTCCGTAGGGCAACGTCCAGGCATAACACTGGCGGGCGACGGTGCGGAGTTGGTCGGTGACAGTGAGACCTTTTTCGTGGGAAGCGACAATCGTGGCGAAGAGTTTTCCGGCAAACTCGCGCCAGAAATGGTCCAGAAAATTCTTCGTCGCCCCGCTGAGGCTCCCGTGATAATCCGGGGTGCCCAGAACAATGACATCGGCACGGGACACGCGTGCCTGCAATTCGGCATAGCCGGGCAGCTCGTGGGCGGTGTCCGGATTATACAGCGCCAGCGGTTCATTCTGGAAATCCAGAACATCAACGCTGCAGCCGGAGGCCCGGAGTTGTTCGGCGACATGGTTGATGATCAAACGCGTCACAGACCCGCGTTGGAGGCTGCCGACGACAGCCAGGATATTCAGCGGTGCTTCGGCCATGCTCAAAGAGTAGGCACGAAGCCCGCAATTGTCGAATGGCCCTGGCCGACAAAATGCTCCGGCAGGAATGCCAAGGCACCCTGCCGGAGTTGTAGGCCGTATGGCTTGAAGTCGATGCTATTGGGGCGCGGAGTTGTTGCCGGCGCCCGAGTCGCTGTTGGTGGTGGTATTGCCCGAGCCGGCCCCGGCATTATTGCCGCCCGGGGTCGTTGCAGCACCGGTGTTGCCGCTGGTGCCGGTGTTGTTATTCTCGTTCTTGCTGGGATTGGCATTCTGCTGGCTCGTCCCACTGGTCCCCGTTTCATTTTGGGGAGTGTTCATTGTGCCGGTGTTTTCGCTCGTCCCGGTGCTGGTATTCGGGTTTTCAGATGTGCCGCCCTGGTTTTCTCGGGACGCACAGCCTGATGCAGCCAAAAGGCCGGCGACTGCCATTATTGCTATCAATTTCTTCATTTTAACTCCTTTCAAGGTTTGCCCTCCAAGCTTCCTTTGGAACCTTCTCCCCTCAATCAGGCATTCACCCGAGCCGCGCGCAAATTTCGCCTACCGGGATTTTCCTGGGGCGCCGCTTGCGCTTGCTGTCGCGGCTTGGATTTGCTCGCCGTTGCCCGCATCAAAGTAGAGCACGCCGCTGACTTCGGAATAATCCAGGTACTGGCGCCAGCCAAAATTTTCATCACGATAGGTTGTTTCTAAATGGTGGCTCGTGGGGTGAGCATTGCGTTCGGTATTCTCAGTCAGGGCCTCGTGAAGGACCCGGCCAGAGGGCTGCCTCTGCGGCGTCACGCCCAACAGCCACGTCACCGTCGGCGCAATATCAATGTTTCCTGTAGGAAGCGGGTCCTGGAAATCTCTGCGAAAGTCCGGGCCAGCGGCGATGCAAGTGTTGTGCATGTCAAAAGGACTGAGGCTGGCATGCATCCCCTGGCCTGGACCGTATTCGCTGGCATCGCTGTAAATGAGGCCGGGTGTGCCGTTGGCGCTCGAATCGGCTTTCCAGCGCATGGCACAGACAATATCAGGCGCCGCCGGAGAATCGATCTTGGCTTGTTCGAGCCGGAAGGCCCCATCGACGGGTATCCGTGTAAAGACCACTCCGCAGAAAGGTTGCGCCTGGAGCCAATGCGCTAACTGATTGATCTGTGTTGCGTCATGGCCGGTCACATAGAGAAACGCCGTGCCGCCATTGCCCACCACCATCACCTCGCCCGGGTGCGGGCCCGCCGCAGAAAATGCCCGCGCGGCCTTGAATCCTGCCTTGCGCAGCAGGGCGGCCACAGGCGCGGTTTGAAAAATTGTGGAAAAGCCGTGGTCGGAAACCACAATGACGTCCGTTTGTTCGCGCACCCCTTTTTTATCCAGGGCTGCAAGGACCTGGGCGAGGTTCTGATCGCAAGACAGAATCGCAGCGAGAGACGTTTTCGAACCCGGCCCGGTATGGTGCTGGGAATAATCCGGTTCACTTAACCATAACCACGATAAAGCCGGGACGCCATCATCCCATAACGGCCCAACCAGCGCCTGGGTGGTCCACAAATCCCGCTCGCGCTTGGGAAGACCCACTGGGGGAAACTTGCCCAAAGCGCCATTCAATTCGCCTGCCATAGCCTTGGGAAGGACATTCCCCTCGAACAAATCCACCCCGAGCCCGCCGTTTTCTCCTGCGTGACGGTCCAGCAGCAGCGTCACGGTTTTCGCCCCGGCAACAACCGTCCGAAGCGTATGCGCATGGAGAGTCTCGGCCAAGGTCGGGCAGCGCAGAAACTGGCTATCAAGAATTTCATCGCCCCGGCGCACCTCAGGCGGGTTGGCCGTCATGATAGGTTTAGTGAGTGAAATGGCGGGACGATACTCTTCGTTTCCAACGATCCCGCTCTGCTCGGGATACATACCCGTTGCGAAGGCTGTGCCGTTGACTTCGGTCGAGCTGACGTAAACGGGATGGTGATGGGCAAAGGTGACGCCCTCTCGGGCCAATTTCATGAGGGTTGGAGTGGTCTTTTCGGTGACGAAATCGGGGCGCATACCGTCCCAGACCAGCACGACAACGTGAGCGGCCTTGCCGGCGGCCAGGAGCCCGGACTGTGGAAAAAGCAGTAAAAAGACGGTCAATAACTTTGCAATACGCAACATGGTCACACCTTCGCGAACACACGGCAGGACCGCAAGAGAAACCCTCTTTTTGCGCTGTAAATATCTGGTGAATGGTTTGTTGCCGGACCGTAACACACTGAGGCGAGCTGTTGACGGAGAGGCCCGGGAGACTACGGAGACATCTCCTCCGATGTTTTCAGGCTGATTGTAACATGCCTGTCAGCGATTTGTCATGGACGCCACTTACGATCACGACATGGAAAAGCTCCAATTATTGAAATGCACCTTGGTGCTGCGCCAGTTGGACGACATTCCCGATGCGACGCTGCACGCCCGGATTCTTGATCAAGGCGAAGCAGCCATGACCCTTGCGCGCCAGACCGCCTTTCCAATCCTGGTGTTCCCCTGTTTGTTCGAGGAACGCGCGGTTGCCGTCTTGTGGGAAAACCGGCAGCGGATGGACCGATATTGGAACCCCGCCGGAGAAATTACTTCCCCCTTTCGAGCGATCTCTGCCCTCCGAGATTGAGGCTTAATGGCCCAGCAGGCTCGATGGGGAATTCTGGTGGAACACAGACCCTAACCCGGAGGCCCAGGCGGTAATCAGAGCCACCGCTCCAATCAACACAAGGACGGCCAAAGTGGTCAGCAGCACCGCCCTGGTTTTCACCCGCCGCTCAATCGGTGTAGCTTTGGGAAATAATCTCGCCCCGAGTATTCCAAGCATCCGCCATTTATGGTCCCCCCGAGTTTGGAAATCAAGGAAAAAGCCAGGAGGCAAGACGCCCATACTTTGTCATGCGCCCGGGGCTCCACTACCCATTTCCTTTCCGCTTCTCTGGTTCTTGGGTCCCGGCCTTGGCGGCGGCTGGCGCAGGAGCATCTTGTAAACCCAGGTTTCGAGCGGGCGCAAAGGGCGCAGAAGCGGGTAGAGCCGGGAGTAGATCAACCAAATCCGCAGCACAGAAAGAAACATCGTCAGCGAGGTGCGGAACAGGGTCACCTTCGAGCCAATCTTGTCGGTCCATTCGGTGGGCACTTCCAGGACGGAGAACCCGGCGCGCTTAAGCGAGTAGAGCAGGTTGATATCAAAGGCCATATCCGCAATGCGCAACGCTGAATGAACGCGCTCGACGGCCTGGCGCCGCATGACCTTGGCCCCGCACTGCGTGTCCTTGATGTGCATGTGGAAGAACAACTCGACAACGCGATGGAAGGCGCGGCTGGCAAACTGGCGTTTGCTGGTTTGCTCGACATGCAGTACTGCCCCGGGCAGCCAGCGCGAGCCAATGACACAGTCGGCCTCGCCGAGGTGCTTCACCAACTCGTGAAAGGCCCGGGGCGGAGTGGCCCCATCGGCATCGACATAGCCCACCACGTCAGCCAGCGGCGCTAGTTTAAGCCCTTCAATCAGCGCGCCCCCTTTGCCGATGGGTTCGCGGAATTCCAATGCGCTGATGGCCGGGTATTGCCCTGCCACGCGCTGGACAACGCCCAGCGTGTTGTCCCGGCAGCCGTTAAGCACTACCACGAGCTGAAACTTGCCCCGATAATTCTCCCGGAAATAACGGCCATAGTCCCGCAAAACCGGTTCGATCCGGTGCTCTTCGTTGTAAGCGGGAATCAGCAGCAGCAAGCTGGGCTCGGCCGGGGGAGCGAGAGGGGAGGACTCGGCCATTACTTGATGTTGAGTTCTTTCTGGATGCCGAATTTTTCGACCCGCTTGCGCAAGGTCGCCCGCGTGATGCCCAGCAACTTGGCCGCATGGACCTGGTTGCCTTCCGTATCTTTGAGGGCCTGAATGACCAATTCACGTTCCACTGCGGGGATAATCTTGAGCTTCGGATCGCGGCGAGCCCACTGAAAAAGCTGCCGCGCCAGCACGGCCACATCCGTTCCGGCGGAATCACCCGGGGCCAAGGGGCTGGTCGTGGCGGAGCCAGCAACTGCGGCGCCGCTGATTTCGGCTGGCAGATCGCTGGTGAGAATCGCCTCGCCTTTGGCCATCACCAGGGCGCGCCGGATGACGTTTTCCAGCTCGCGCACGTTGCCCGGCCAATGGTGCTTTTCGAGCGCTTTGAGGGCAGAAGGGGCTATCGAGCGGGGCGGCACGGCCTGGTCCTTGGCGAATTTGCTCAGGAAATAATTCACCAAAAGCCGGATGTCTTCCCTCCGTTCCCGCATCGGCGGGATATGAATTCGGACCACATTCAGCCGGTAAAAGAGGTCCTCCCTGAACTGCCGGGCGGCGACGGCTTGTTCGAGGGGTTTGTTGGTTGCCGCGATGATGCGCACATCCACCTTGAGAGGCTGGTTCCCACCCACTCGCTCGAAGGTGCCCGACTGCAGCACGCGCAGGATTTTGGTTTGCGTGGCGGGGGTCATATCGCCGATTTCATCCAGGAACAGCGTGCCGCGATTGCATTGCTCGAACTTGCCAATGCGCTGGAGAGTTGCGCCGGTAAAAGCCCCGCGCTCGTGCCCAAACAGCTCGCTTTCGAGCAGTTGCTCCGGAATCGCCGCGCAATTGACGGCAAGAAACGGGTGTTGGCTGCGGTTGCTATGGTGATAAATTGCCCGGGCAACCAACTCTTTGCCGGTGCCGCTTTCGCCCGTGATGAGGGCCGTGGCATCCGAAGCGGCCAATTGCCCGATCAATTTGAACACCTGCTGCATCGGCTCGCTGCGGCCCACGATTCCCAGCTCGTAATCCTCCGATTCGAGCAACGGCTGATACGAGACCACCTGCCGCATGTCCAGAGCGGCTTTCAGGGCTTTGGAAACAATCTCTTTAAGCTTGGGCACATCGAACGGCTTGAGCAGATAATCGTATGCGCCCAGCTTCATCGCCTCGATGGCGGTTTGCGTGGTGCCGTAAGCGGTCATCAGGATGACCAGCAGTTTCGAATCAAGCTGGCGCAGACGCCGCAGGGTCTCCAGGCCGCTCATCCCGCCCATCCGCACGTCCATCAGCACCAAGTCCGGCTTGAGCCGCGGGAGGAGCCTCAAGCCCTCCTCCCCGCTCGACGCGGTCGTCAACTCGATATCCGGCGAATCAAAAATCCGCTGGAACGAGTATTGCACGTCCGCTTCGTCGTCTATTAACAGCAACTTGCTCATTGATGGTTCAGGATGCAAAACCCGAGGATAATAAACCACTCGGAATCGGACAGTGAAATCTTCAAGGGCGCACGACAGGGTTCTTCAAGGCTGTGCGACTCATTAACACTCGCTTCAGCGCTTGTCGTTACCCACATTTTCTTCCAGGAAGCCTGAGGACTTCTAATTGCAGGTGGTTTTCGGTGGCTTGGACCCAGAGCCAGCCTGCGGTCACCAGCGAACAGGCCCCTCTCCTTGACCCCGCAGGCTGGGAGAGGGAACCTGGCAGCGCGCGCTATCAGTGTACGGTGGTCGGTAGGCGCTCACTCCCTCTCATCCAAAGAATCTTCTTGTGGGCTCCTGTGAAAGGCAACCGCCTCGCTTGAGCCTGGGTCAACCAGCGCGCGCCAGATCGAGATGGTTTTCCCGCCAGGTTCGTCTGAACCTTGAAAACATCGAGCGTAATGCGATAGCGCGTAATCGAATGCCGGATGGTGCAGAACCGCTCGATCGACCGGGCGCTTGCGCCCAGGACCACCCGCGCCGCCTTCTTCATATTTGCTTTCCGATGAATCTCCACATTGGGAAACTCCCACAAAGAACCATTGATGCCCTTGGCAGGCCGCTGCCGCACCAAAAACCGGCCCTTATCCTCGACCACAAACGCGGCGAACCAGCGCGCGGTGGGCTTTGGCCGTTTTGCAAGGGCCGGTAAATCTGCTACCCGGTCTTCCTGGTGAGCGAAGCAAACTCGGGCCAGTGGGCAAAGATCGCAACGCGGCGCTTTCCTCGTGCAAAGAAGCGCGCCCAATTCCATCAGGGACTGGTTGAACTGCGAACAGACGCCTGAACGGCCATTCATCGAGGAGGCGCGCTGTACCAGCTCTTGGGAAATTCTCCACAACTCCGTCTTGGCCTTGGCCTGGCGCGGGTCGCTTCCAATACCGTAGAGGCGTGCCAGCACCCGGATGATGTTGGCGTCCAGGATCGGCGCCGGCTGATCGAAGGCAATGCTGCAGATTGCTCCGGCGGTGTAGCGTCCGATGCCCGGCAGCGCCAGGAGTTCATCCAACTTTGAAGGGACCTTGCCGGCATGCTCCTTAACCATCATCCGGGCGGCTCGCTGCATGTTGCGGACTCGAGTGTAATAGCCCAGCCCTTCCCAAAGCTTATGAATCCTCTGGGGGCTGGCTTTGGCCAACGCGCTCAGGGTCGGCAATGAGCGCATCCAACGATTCCAGTAGCCCAGGACCATTTTGACCTGAGTCTGTTGCAGCATGATTTCAGACACAAATACGCCATAGGGATCAGTGGTCTGCCTCCAGGGTAAATCCCTCGCGTTCCTGGGATACCATTCCAGCAGTCTTGAAACGATGGCGGCGATTTTACGCTGGTGCGGTGTCACAGATATAGCAAGTACAGCCACCCAGCGCTCGAAAGCAAGGCAGGACCAATCCCCGGCGCAAATCAGGTACTATTTGGCCATTTTCTTCCCTGAACGGGGTTAGTTGGGCCTTGGGCGGCATTTAAGCACTCTTCCGCCAAACACAATGGCGCTCCGTTTTATTTCCACTGCTCACGCACCAGTCTGGCGGGGACGTTGCCACGGGAATAGGGAAGGTTGACGCGCAGGCCGTTGAAGATGCAACATTCTGACAGGCGTGTGTTCGAACCGAACTGATCATGAAGACTCAAGCCCCTAAAGATGGCATCGATCGAACCGTGTTCCCGGATGGAAGGCCGTCGTCAGAATACACTATGAAAAGAGGAACGCGGCATGGGTTTTACCGCGTATGGCATGAAAACGGGGTACTCGCGCAGAAAGGCAATTACCACAATGGGTTGCTGGATGGGGTTGTTCGGAAATGGAACACAAAAGGGCAAATGTTGGGAATGTGCAAGTTCGACAACGGCACCGGCATGCTCCGAGAATGGTATGAAAATGGTCAACTCAGATACGAGTGGTCTCAACTGCAGGGCGAAATGACCGGCCGTATGAGATGGTGGGCCGAGGACGGAATGCTCTACGGACAACGGTACTATTTTGGAGGCGCTCCGATTTCCAAAAAGGCTTACGCGCAGAAATGTGAGAGCATGCCAGAACTTCCGCGGTTTGAGGATGAGAAGACCGAAATACCATAGGAAACTACGTTAGGCGATTGCGCCGAGCCAAACGGGAACAGGCCAAGTCTGCCCCGACACAAGACGACCTCGAAGAGCAAAAATGGTTCGACGAAGAGTGTAAGCTTGTGAGAGCGATCTCGATAATTGATGGCGGTCCGTGTTGAGTAATTGAGGGATTTGGTTTCGGATGTCAGGTGGTTTGGGTGAGGTGGATTTTTCGCTTTTTTCCTGCTCCAGCAGAAGGATAAGGCCGGAGCGGCCTTCGTG
>DASYZB010000002.1 GCA_035946615.1 Verrucomicrobiia bacterium | reverse complement strand
GGCGCGCCCGCTCGTTCAGAACCGGCGCGACAACCGCGTATTTCGAAATGATCACCGCTTCCAACTCGTCATCTCGCCTCATGCACACATAGATACATATCACTCAGTTAAGTTGGCAATATAATTATGGTGCGAGTCCTAAGAGGCCGGCGCCTGCGACGATTTTGTGGTTCATTGGCATAGTAACCACTCGGGTTCCCAGGCGCCTGTGTTGAGGGGGCTGCGATCAGCGGCAGGGCTTTGAAGGCTTTCATTGCTCTCACAGGTTGGGTTTTGTTTTGAACCAGTTCGGTGAGACCGGCAGAGGACGAGGCGATGACGACCCACCCTCGAGTTTGCCACCCGGACACCTCTCCTTTCATGAAAAGGTAGCTGCGTTTTTAAGCCTTCTCAGTTCAAGGCGCCATGGGGTGAAACCTGCCTTTTTGGCCCAGTCAGGACCCCAGTGCAGGTGGTTCCTGGAAATGAAGTGGCCTGCTGGGCACTCCGGTTCAACCGCCGGCATGGACCACCAGGAGTCAATTTTGACGACGACGAGGACCGGCGACCGTTCCTGGTTATCCTGGGATAAGGCTGCGAAAAAAATGGCCGGGCAGGTCCACGGGTTGGCTGGTGTTGAACCACTTTCATTTCGTGGTCGAGGCGCCCATGCCGGGATCATGCAGGGAGCAAGTTCTCCTCACGTTCAAACGCAATAGACCCGGCTAGGCAAATCGCTGCTCTGGCGTATAATGTAGTGTTGTTGGACTTTGTTTGAAGAAAGAGGTTCACATTTTAATGCTCGAAGACGATGCGGCGGATGCCGAGTTGACCAAGTTCGCCTTGCGTAAAGGCGGGTTGAGTTTTTCGGTGTCGCGCGTTGATACCAAGGATGAATATGTCCGGCAATTACAAGACCGTCCGCCGACACTGATTCTCTCGGACTACTCACTACCGGGCTTTAACGGCCATGATGCCCTGGGCATTGCCCTGTCTCAATGCCCTGGAACGCCGTTCATTTTTGTTACCGGCACGATGGGGGAGGAGGTCGCGATAGAAACCCTCAAGAGCGGGGCGACGGATTATGTGCTGAAGACCCGGCTGTCCCGGTTGATGCCGGCGGTCAATCGCGCCCTCCGTGAGGCCGAGGAACGCGCCCAACACCGGCGGGCAGAGGAACAACTGCGCGAATCGCACAAACAACTGCGCGCCCTGTCAGTTTATCTGCAGTCGGTGCGCGAGGAGGAGCGGACGCGCATCGCGCGGGAGGTGCATGATGAGCTGGGGCAAGCCCTGACGAGTTGCAAATTGGACTTGTCCTGGATAGCCAATAAACTGCCCAAGGACCTCAAGTCGTTGCAGGAAAAGACCCGCGCCTTGACCGCTCATATTGATTCCACCATCCAAACTGTGCGCCGGATTTCAACCGAACTGCGGCCGGGGGTGCTCGATCACCTGGGCCTGGTGGCCGCTTTGGAATGGCAGGCCAATGAGTTCCAGACCAAAACCGGCATCAAATGCGAAGTCCACAGCAACGTGCGCGAGCCGCAGCTCGACCAAAACCTGAGCACCACATTATTCAGAATTTTTCAGGAAACCTTGACGAACATCATCCGGCACGCGGGCGCAACACACGTCGAGGTTTTTTTAAAGCAAGGCGAAGGGCGCATTAGCTTGGAGGTCAAAGATAATGGCCGGGGCATTTCCCGAGCGGAGGTGTCCAATACCAGATCGATGGGGTTGCTGGGGATGCGCGAGCGGGCTGCCCTGCTTGGGGGGATTTTCCGAATCGGACGCCTGTCCCACGGCGGAGGGACACGCGTAAGCGTTGCTATCCCACTGGCGCACCCGTATCAGCCACAGGAAACAAACCATGAAGATTCTCTTAGCCGACGACCACGCCGTGGTGCGCCACGGGTTGAAGCAGATTCTGGCCGAAGAATTTAAACGAGCCACCTTCGGCGAGGCCCGCAACGCCCAGGAAGCCCTGAACCTGGTCTGGAAAGAGACTTGGGATGTGGTGGTGCTTGACATCACGATGCCAGGCCGCAGCGGCTTGGAAGTGCTGCGCGAGATTAAAAAGTCCAAACCCAAAGTCCCGGTGCTGGTTTTGAGCATGCACCCCGAAAACCAATTTGCCGTGCGGGTGCTCAAGCGCGGCGCCTCCGGCTACATGACCAAAGAAAGCGCGCCGGAGGAATTGGTAGGGGCGATTAAGAAAGTACTGGCGGGCGGACGGTATGTGAGCACTTCCCTGGCTGAAAAGCTAGCCACCTATGTTTCGAGCGACACCCAAAAGCCGCCGCAGGAATTGCTCTCGGATCGCGAGTTTCAGGTTCTGCGGCTGATCGCCTCGGGTAAGATCGTCAGCGAGATTGCGAAGGAACTGTCGTTGAGCGTCAAGACCATCAGCACCTACCGCACGCGCATACTGGAAAAGATGGGATTGCGGAACAATGCCGAGCTGATGCACTACGCGATGCAGCACCAGCTTGTTGAGTAAGGAGCGGCTGGTGTGTCTTCCCCAGGGCCTTTCAGGTATTCACCCACTAACAAAACGAGCGGCGGAACCTGTACGCTAGCCCTCGTTGAATGCAATTTGTGCCGGAACTGAGATCGACATCGTAAATCACTGATGAAGGATAATCTCAATGCGAACGCCGGGCCGCTTGGCCGGCCCAATCCCGGCGCCGCACCTGAATATTCGGCAGGAGAGAGTCCACGCAACGGGCACTCGTCATTTCAGACCAACGGCCACAGTCCCTCCAAGCCCTTTAACATGTGGGTTGCGCTGGATTTGCTGGCCCCACGGTGGCATTGGCTGGTGCTGGGGACGATCCTGTGCGGCGGGCTCTTCTACCTCCTGGGATGGTATGTCGTCCGGCCCAAGTTCACCGCCAACGCCCAACTGATTCGTTACGACACTCCCGGGATGGACGAGGCCTTTAAAGGCACCCCCGTCTCCGGCGATACCTTTGCTGCTCTTATCCAGGATCCCTCGCTGTTGAAAAAAGTCGGCCAGGAGGTTTTCCCGCCGATTTCGCCAGACGCACTTTCCAAACAGTTAAAGGTGGACCCCGATCCGGATTCGGACCTTATCAAGGTCCAACTGGCTGCCCGCGACCCGCGTCAGGCGGTCGATTTGCTTAATATTTACCTGACGAATGCAGTGGAATATACGCGGCAACTGGCTGCAAGGCAGTTGTCAATGATTTCGAGCAACTTCTTGCAGAAGCAAGTGGCCGAGATTGACAAAGACATCAAGGACCTCGAGGCGCAATTCTTTGCCGTGCCCCCGGGGCTGGGCAATACCAATCGGCTGGCGCAGACCAATTGGCGCATCAATGAATTGAGCCAGCGGCTGCAAAAAGCTTTGGCGGACCTTGATGACCTCAAGCTCCATTTTACCGATATTCATCCCAAAGTGCAGGCCCAGGAACAAGCCGTCGCCCAACTGCGTTCCGAAATGGCCCAGGCTGCCACAAACCAGACCCAAACTTCATTCACCCCACAGGCAGCCGTGGGCATGACACCTCCGGCGCCCGGCCAGGCAATCAGCCCGGAGTTGGATATCGTGCATATAAAGATGCGAGCCCTGGAAGATGGGCGTTTGGAACTGCTCAAGAGAGAACGCGAGGCCGAACTGTATGCCGCCAATGAGCCGGGCAATGTGCGCGTCTATGCAGCGGCTGAACCCAAGACCGTCAAAGACAACTGGCGCCGGTTGAAAATAGGGTTGGTGACTTTTATCGGAGGCGGCCTTGGACTAGCGGCAAGCCTGGTGCTGGTTTTTCTGGTCGAGTTCCTGGATAACCGGCTCAAAACCCCCGATGATATCACCCGGGTTACCAAACTGCCGGTGCTCACCACCTTGGGAAACCTTCGCGAAATGGAACCTCACGACCGCGCGCAATGGGCATTTCGCGCCTGGACCATGCTCCAGGGCCGGCTCAGCCCCTCGGCCAATCACGGCCTGGTCTGCGGAATCACCTCTTCGGCTCCCGGCGAGGGGCGTTCGACCTGGATCAGTCTTTTGGCCGAAGCGGCCAGCATGACCGGGTTCCGGGTCCTGACCATTGCCACCCGGCCTTCGCCTGAGCACGTCAATTCAAACGGCGATTCTACCCCAACCGAAAAGCCAAAACCTCAAGCGCCCGAAGCAAATCATACCAACAACCATTCCAGCGCCATCACCCCCAGCGTCCTATCCTCGCCCGCCAAAGTAACGGAACAACTGATCGGGCCAAATTCCCAACCGGTGGTGCATATCCCGCTGCCGGGCTGGGTATGGAATCTGGAACGGCGCTGCCAGTGGCGTGAGGCGCTGCAGCACTGGCGTGAAATTGACAACCTGGTGATCCTGGTCGAGTTGCCCCCCGCCTGCCTTCCGGAGGCCGTCCTGCTGGGGTCGAATCTGCCCAATATGCTCTGGCTGACAGCCAGTGGCACGGCACAGGCCGGAGAAACACGCGAGCAACTGGAAACTCTGCGTGATGCCCGCTGCAATCTGGTTGGGGCTGTCCTGAATCGGGAACCGGGCCGGCCACTCAAGCAACGATTCCCCCGATGGATGGGCGGCTTCCTCGCGGCCGGCCTCCTGGGCCTGAATCAGGCGCGCGCGCAAGGCACGAACTCTCCGGCTTTGGCAGAGCCTGCGGCCAATCAACCAGCCGGTTCAATCGCCCCCGATTTTACCGCTCAAACCAATGCTTCCTTTTCTGTCTTTAACCCCGCCCAACGCGCCGCCTGGGAACGGCACCTGACCCTTGGTCCCGGTGATGTGCTGACTTTAAATCTCTATGGAGAACCGGCCCTAACCCGGGCCCAAGTGGCCATTGGCCCGGATGGCCGGGTCAGTTACCTCGAAGCGCAGGACGTGATGGCCGCCGGCCTGACGGTGGATGAACTGCGCGACAAAGTGGACCAGGCCTTGTCGGAATATCGCCGCGCTCCGCATTGCATGATCACTCCTATCGCCTATAGAAGTAAGCATTATTATATGCTGGGAAAGGTCGCGACCAAGGGTGTCTTTGTGCTGGACCGGCCTTTGACTGTTCTCGAAGCCCTGGGCCGGGCGCATGGACTGGAAAACGCGCTGGTGGATCGGAACGTATTTGATCTGGCTGATTTCAAACGCAGTTTTCTGGCCCGGCGGGGAAAACGCTTTGCGCTGGATTTTGAAAGGCTTTTCCAACAAGGCGACCTGTCGCAGAACATCGCAATTGAACCGGGTGACTACATCTATCTGGCCCCAGGGGACATCAACCAGGTTTATGTTCTGGGAGAGGTCCGTTCGCCTGGAACAGTGGATTACATTCCCACTCTGACAGTGGTCGGGGCCATAGCCGAGCGAGGCGGCTATACAGAGCGAGCCTTTAAGATGCGCGTCATTGTGATGCGCGGCTCGTTGAGCAATCCGGAAAAATTCGTGGTCAACACCCATGCCATTCTCGATGCCCAAGCACCCGATTTCAAGTTGCAGCCCAAGGACATCATTTTCGTCAACTCACGCCCTTTCATAAAGGTGGAGGAGGCAGCGGATTTGGCGGCAACCGCCTTTATCCAATCGGTCATCGCCTCCTGGGTCGGTGTGGATGTCGTGCAACCATTCCCTCTTCAATGAAACGCTATGGGCACAATGTCTAGTCATGGTAGGCAGTCCCGCGCCAACAATGTTGGCACAATGGGCGCGCTCTGCCTCTGTGTTGTTTTCCTGGCTGGTTGCACTCCCATGGAACGCCATGCCCCCGTTTTCTCACCCGGACGAGTAGCAGGTGTTCGGCTCGAGACAGTGACACTCACCAACCGGATCGATCCGGCCTGGCTGCGGCCCAGCACCAACCTGTTTACACTGGGTCCTGGGGACAAACTGGACATCGAGTTGCTGGGTGATCCGGCCAGCAAAACCACAACGGTGGTTGGCCCGGACGGGAAAATCTATTTCAACCTGCTTCCTGGCATAGATGTTTGGGGCCTGACCCTCGCTCAGGCCAAGGCGCAGTTGGAGAAGGGTCTGGCGAAATATGTGCGCGAACAGCCGCAAGTCTCGATTGTCCTGCGGGGAGTGGAAAGCAAGCGCATCTGGGTATTGGGGCGGGTGCAAGCGCCGGGGGTTTATCCTCTGGCGACTCCGCTGACGTTGCTGGATGCAGTTTCGATGGCCGGCGGCACTCTCAGCATGTCCTCCTTCCGCCAGCAGGAGACCTCCGGGGCCAACGATGATTTGGCCGATCTGAGCCGCAGCTTCGTCTTGCGGGAAGGCAAACTCTTGCCGGTCAATTTCCAGCGCCTGCTCCGGCGAGGTGATTTAAGCCAAAACATTTACCTGCAGCCGGACGACTTTGTCTATTTCCCCGCCGCGACGGTCCGGGTGGTTTATGTGCTGGGCGCGGTGTCTGAACCTCGGGCGGTGGCTTATCGAACAGGGTTGACTGTTGCAGGAGCTATAGCAGGAGCTTATGGAACCATTAACGGCGCCTACATGCACCATGTCACGGTGGTGCGCGGCTCTCTCTCCAATCCGCAGATCGCCGTGGTGGATTACAGAAATGTCCTCAAGGGCAACGCGCCGGACCTGGGGCTTGAGCCAGGGGATATTGTCTATGTGCCCTTTTCGCCTTATCGGTATCTGATCAAATACGTCCAGCTTGCCATTGACACGTTCGTGAGTTCCACGGCCATTAATGGCGGCAGCTCGCTCATCGGCGTTCCCAGCACCGGCACCGCCGGCGTTTTCATCCCGGTCGGCAGCGGCGTCCAGATTATTCCCCCCATCGCTCCCCCGCCGATACAGTGAGAGCGCTCTTAATTAAGCCCGTTCCATGTATTTGCCGGTTCGGGTATCAATCTTAATCTTCTCGCCGGTCTTGATAAAGAGCGGCGCCTGGACCGTGATTCCGGTCTCCATGATCACCGGCTTCTGGACGTTGTTAGCCGAATCCCCGCGGATGCCTTCCGGGGCGTCCGAAACGGTTAAGACCACGCTTGACGGCATTTCAATCGAAACCGCTTTGTCCTCAACAAACGTCACCGTGACGCCCCCGTTCTCGACCAGGAAGTTCTTGGCGTCACCGACAATTTCCGGTGAAAGGGTGACGGTTTCATAGGTCTCCGGGTCAGAAAAGACATAATCCTGTCCGTCCTTGTAGCTGAACTCCATTTTGCGAGTCACCATGGGGACCACGTCGATTCTCTCAGTGGAGCTGAAGCGGACATCGGAGGAGCGTCCGCTGCGGATGCTACGCAGGGTTGCCTGGACGAAGGCGCGCAGGTTGCCAGGGGTCCGGTGCTGGCTGTCCAAAACCACGCAGATGTCCCCGTTATAATTAATCGCCATACCCCGGCGCAGGTCGTTTGCTGTTGGCATATCTTGCTAAATCAAAAACACATTCCCGCCGAGTTTCTCCTCGACGGGAGCCGGAGAATATAGCCAACTTTCAGTTGAATGCAAGCGCGGTTTTGAGCTGATGAGTGATGCCTCAGTGACTACGGGGTTGCCGGCTGAAGCCGGCGTTCCGGACGCGCGGAACGCCGCCTTTAGGCGGCAGCGCCCGCCGTCACTAACCGATTACGCTGATGAGCTGAATTCACCTCAACGAAACTATGTATGAACATCGACGAGAACATTTAGTGCCGAGCCCCGTATTCTATGCGCGGGTGGCGCGCAGCGCCGGTGCGGCCTTGGTTATCATCCTGGGCTCGTTGGGTCTGGGCATGACCGGCTACCATGCGTTTGAAAAGATGTCCTGGCTGGACTCCTTCTTGAACGCCGCGATGATCCTCTCCGGCATGGGGCCGGTCGGTCCGCTCCAGACCAGCGCCGGGAAACTCTTTGCCGGTTGCTACGCCCTCTTCAGCGGACTGGCATTCGTTTCCGCTCTCGGGGTAGTCTTTGCGCCCATTTTCCACCGGTTCCTGCATAAATTTCACCTCGAAACGAGGCAGTGACGGGATTAATGCGCCCGCCGCTCTCGGGCTGGGAGGACGGTGGGATGGACTACACCTAGAGGGAGAAGCATCGGCAGATTAAAGATGCAGTTCATGTTAGGGACTCCTCAGTATTCGTCCTGCGGCGCGAAGCCGCGCCTCAGGCAATTCTCCGTCACAACGCGCGAGACCAAGAAATTCTGAAGATACTCGCGCCCACCCGCCTTGGTCCCACCGCCGGACATCTTGAATCCCCCGAAAGGCTGGCGTTCGACGATAGCGCCCGTGATCGTGCGATTGATATAAAGATTGCCGCAGACCATTTCCTGGCGCGCGCGCTCGATGTTCACCGGGCTGCGCGAGTAACACCCGCCGGTCAGCGCGAACTCACTGGCATTGGCCAGAGCAAGGGCCTCGTCGAAGTCTCTGGCCTGGCTCACTGCCAGCACGGGGCCGAAGATTTCTTGGCGGAACAAGCTGCTGCCAGGCGGGACATCTGTGAAAATGGTTGGAGGCACATAACAGGCGTTCGGGTCGTCAGGCGCCGTGCCTTGCCAAGCGAGTTTCGCCTCCTGCTTTCCTTGGGTAATGGCAGCCAGAATCCGCTGCTGCGCCTCGGGGCTGATAACTGGTCCAATCAAGGTGCCCGGGGTCTCGGCAGGGCCGACCCGCATGGAAGCCGTCGCTGCTATCAACCGTTCCAAAAACCTGGCGTAACTGTCCGACAGAACCACCAGGCGCGAAAGCGCGCTGCATTTTTGGCCTTGATAGCCAAAGGCCGAAGCGATGCAACCCGTCACCGCTTCATCCAAATCGGCGTCGCTGTCGATAATCATGCAGTTCTTGCCGCCCATCTCGCAAACGACTTTCTTGAGATTCGGCTGGGCGGGGGACGTTTTTCCGGCGGCTTGCCAAATTGCAAGCCCGACCTCTTTCGAGCCGGTGAAGGCGACGAAGTCCGTTTGGGGATGCTCGACCAACCGCGAGCCGACGATTGGTCCAGGACCTGTGATCAAGCTGATGCTGCCGGCCGGCAGGCCCGCCTCAATGAACAGGTCCATCAGGCGCGCGGCGATGACCGGCGTCTGGTCCGAGGGTTTCATGATGACGGTGTTGCCGGCAACCAGTGCGGCGGTAGTCATTCCGGTCACAATGGCCAAAGGAAAGTTCCAGGGGGCAATGACCACCCCGGTGCCGCGCGGCCACCAATGCTGGAGGTTGGATTCGCCCGCCACGGCTTGCGTCCGGCGCGGCGTGCCGAGTTCACGCATGACAGCGGCGTAGAAATTGCAGAAGTCAATCGCCTCCGCCACATCCGCATCGGCTTCCGTCCAGGTCTTGCCCGCTTCCAAAACTTCCAGGGCTGAAAGACCGGCTTTATCGCGGCGCATCAAGTCCGCGACCTTTTCGAGCAGGGCGGCGCGCTCATCCGCCGGTGTGCGGGCCCATGCCGGTTGGGCCCGGCGCGCAGCGGTCAAAGAGGCTTCTGCCTCCTCGATGCCTGCTTGAGCCGCGTAACCGATGACCTCACGCTGATTGGCCGGGTTCAACGAGGGGAGCCAATCCCGGGTGGCAACCGGCTTGTGATTAATAACGAGCGGCTGGCGTTGACCCATGTTACGCCGCAATTCTTTGAGGGCCGCCGCTATCTTCTGGCGTTCGGCGGGTCTGGTGAAATCCGTGTGAGGCTCGTTGACGAAGCCCCGCCCGTTTCCAGAGCCCAGCACGCTCGTTTCGACCACGACCGCCCGGGTTGGCTCGGGCTGGACGAGCGAGCGCGGGTCCCTGAGCAACTCCTGCCGGCTGGCGCCTTTGGCGAATTTATTAGCCAGAAACCCTTCATTCGAGGTGTTCTCGAGGAGGCGCCGCACGAAATAGGCTATCCCGGGCAGCAGTTCGCCTACGGGACAATACTCGCGCAACCGGCAACCGGTTTGAAGCATTGCCCCTTTGATCGGATCGGCCATCCCATAAAGCATCTGAAACTCGAACGCGCGCCGGTCCAGCCCGAGACGCTCGGCTTGAGCCAACACATGCGCGATGCTGCGGACGTTATGGGTGCCAAAGGCGGCATCGACAGCATCGTCATTTTCGAGAAGCACGAGGGAAAGCTGCTCGAAATTGGCATCGGTCTCGGGTTTTTGGCCAAAGACAGGCAGCGGCCAGTGCCGTTGGTGCGCGGCGACCGTTTCGTAATCCCAATAGGCGCCCTTAACCAAGCGTATGGTGAGCCGGCGCTGGTGTTCGCGGGCGAATTGAATGATGCCACGCAAATCCATCTCGCACTCCGCTAAGTAGGCCTGCAGTGCAAGCCCGCACGCCGGCGTCGCAGCGAACTCCGGTTCCGCAAAAATCGCCTTGAACAGCCGGAGCGTGAGGTCCTTCAGGGCGTAACTCTCCATGTCAAAATTGATGAACGCGCCAAGCTCCTTTGCCCGGCGCAGGATTGGCCGGAGCCGCCGCGAGATGGCGCTGATGGCGGTATCGGGGTCAGCCGGATGGATTTGCGAATAGAGCGCCGAGATTTTCACTGAAAGATTAAGAGCTGGGGATTGGCCGCGGGGCGAGTCGTTGCTCTTGGACGGATGCTTCCAATTGGCTATCTGGAGCGCGAGTGAGTCCATCAGTTCGAGATAGCGTTGCGCATATTGGTCCGCCTCAGCCTCGCTGACCACCGCCTCGCCCAGGACATCAACAGTAAAGGCGATGTCCTGCTGATGGAGCTGTGCCAAAGCGGCGGCTATCTCCTTTGGGTCATTGCCGAGCATGAATTGGCGGGCCATTCCGGTCACCTGCGCCTTTACCCCAGCCCCCAGCAGCCACGAAGCGCCTCCTGCCGCCTTGAGCCCCATCCGCAGGGCAGGCGAGAGTTGGACCTGGTCCTCGCCGAGGTACTCCTTCAGGTGCCGGGCGATTTCTCTTGAAGAGGCCAGCGCCGGCAGCACATCCACAAACCGGAAGAGCTGCGTTTTGAAATGCTCGTCACGCATGGCCCAATCCATCAGCGTGCCGTAAAAGCCCTTTTTGCTGAAAAGCGACGGAGCCTCGGCGGCCTCCATCAAGCTAAAGATGCGCTCACCCCATTGCCGGATAGCGGGTTCAAGCTCGGTTGGTGTTGGGCTTTGTCCCTGGCTGACAGTGGAGACCGTTGCGCTCACAAGGTAACCTGACGCAGTTTTTGAGTACCGGCAAGATGATTAGCAGTGGCCATCCACGGGGGCCAGGGCCAATGACGAGGCGTCCTTTGGCTTGCGTCCAGGACGCAACTGCCATCAAGCCTTGGAGCGGGCTATCCAACACCACGAGCCGTTATGCGGTTAGAGCGGTTAACGTCACTCAAACAGACCCTGGATTTCCTCCCACGTCAGGTTATCCGCCAGCGTCTCCTCGCCCCCGAGGGTGGCTTTGATGATGGCGCGTTTCTTTTGCTGGAGCGCCAGAATCTTCTCCTCCACCGTGCCGCGCGCGATGAGCTTGTAGCTGGTCACCACGCGGGTCTGGCCGATGCGATGGGCGCGACCGGTGGCTTGGTCCTCCACCGCCGGATTCCACCACGGGTCAAAGTGGACCACCGTGTCGGCCCCGGTGAGGGTGAGGCCCACCCCGCCGGCCTTGAGGCTGATGAGAAAGACGGGAATCTGCGCATTGCCCTGGAATTCCTCCACGACGGCGCCGCGATTGGTCGTCGAGCCATCGAGGTAGCAGAACTCAATGGTCTCCGCCGAGAGCTTGTCCTTAAGGAGAGTGAGCATTGTCGTAAACTGGCTGAAGACCAGCATGCGGTGACCGCCATCCATGGCCTCCTCGAGCAACTCGCCAAACATCGCCAGCTTGCCGGAGTTGTCATCGGTGAACTGAGTGTTGTCCAGCTTGAGCAGCCGCAAATCGCAGCAAATCTGGCGCAGGCGCAGCAGCGCGTTGAGCACGATCATCTTGCTTTTCGCCACGCCTTGGGCGCCGACGGCGTCCATGACTTCCTTGCGGCTGACGGCAAGCACCTGCTTGTAAATCTGCGCCTGGTCGTCGGTGAGTTCGCAGAAGGAAACTTGTTCGAGCTTCGCGGGCAAATCCTTGGCCACCTCGGTCTTGAGCCGGCGCAGGATGAAAGGCCGCAGCCGCCGTCCGAGCCGCGCCTGGACGGCCTCGTCCTTGTCGCGCGTGATGGGCTGTTCGTAACGCTCGCGAAAATCCGTCGCCGACCCAAGGTAGCCGGGCATCAGGAAATCAATAATGCTCCAGAGATCGAGCACCGAGTTTTCCATCGGCGTGCCCGTGAGAACGAGGCGGTGGCTGGTGTGGATGGCTTTCACCGCCTGCGCATTCTGGGTTTGCCGATTTTTGATGTGCTGGGCCTCGTCGAGCACGAGCGTGTCGAATTCCAACTCGCGATACCGCTCCGCGTCCCGCCGGATGAGCGCGTAACTGGTGACGACCAGATCGCTCCCGGCGATGTACTCAAAGTGTTCGTGACGGCCCGTGCCGTGCAGCGCCATGGCCTTCAGGCCGGGCGTGAACTTCTTGGCTTCCGCCAGCCAGTTGAAGACCAGCGAGGTTGGGCAGACGATGAGCACCGGGCCGGAGAGCTTGCGGTTCGTGTGGCAGGATTGGATGAACGCCAGCGTCTGGAGCGTTTTGCCCAAGCCCATTTCGTCTGCGAGGATGCCTCCGAATTTATTGTCGCGGAGGAACTGCAACCACGCCACGCCCTGCCGTTGGTAGGGCCGCAGCACCTCTTCGAGCGGACCGAGCGGCGGGCACGTGAGTTTCGCCTGGCCGCTCTGTTGTGCGGCGCGTTCGCGCCAGCCGGCAGCCGCCTGCACCTGCCAGCCGGGCTGCTGGCGCAACGTCGCGTCCAGAAAGCCCGCTTGCATGTCGCTGAAGCGGTAACCTTTGGCGTGTTGCTGCGGCGCGCAGTCGCGCAGCACCTCGGTGAACTCCTCCAGCGCGCCGGTGTCAATCAGGGCAATGCGGCCATTCTTCAACCGGGTCGTGCCGTTGCCGGACAGAATCAGGCGCTGAATGTCCGCCGCAGAAAATTTCTCGCCATCCGCCGACGCCAACGACATCTCGACATCGAACCACCGCTCCCCGGAGGGCCGGATTTCAAAGCGCGGTTCGAGCCTTTCAAAATTCTTTGTTGTGCTGTGCTGAAGGCGTTCCGCCAGCGAGACCTCCCATTCCTTTTTCCAGCGGACGTAGTCGCGCGCGAAGAAACGCACTACGGCGCTCTCACCGTGCAAATTCCAGCGCCCTTGCGCGTCCGGACCGGTGAAGCCCGCCCGGCGCATCCGCTCCGCCGCCGCGACCTCCGCCGCAAAAGCGCGCGTTGAGTAACGCGTGGTGCACTTCGGGTCCGGCAGCCAGAGCGACTCGTCTTTGGCCGTCACGCCCACGGTCATGATGCGCGGGCCGTAAGCGCACTGGAGCTGCGCTTGGACTTGGGCCAGCCCGCCGTTGAGCGCGAGGATGAAGCGCGGCGACTGGGGCTCGAGGGTGAACTCATCAATGCCAAAATTGGCATCCACTTCGCTCTCGGCCTCCAGCACGGCCAGTTCCTGGCTCAGAAACAACGGCCCGCGCGAGCGGGGCAATTTCATCGGCCCGCGAAACAATTCGCGCCATTGCGCCGGCAAACCAACTGGTTCAAGCGATTCTCCCCGAAAAGCCCACAGCGACTCCCCAGCAATCAGCGTCGGGGGCTGAAGGTTCGGGGGCAGGTTCAGCCGAATTTCCCCGGAGGTTTCAAGCGTCGCTTCCACCGGCACGCGCCACGCCGCCGCGCGCACCTCGAGCGGTGGATTGCGCCCCAGCGCCACGCGCGGGTGACCGGCCAGCGCTTCGAGCAGTTGGGTCAATTCCCCCAAATTGAGCATCAAGCCGCCGGGTGTTTCGTTCCCAGCGAGTTCCTCGGCCTTGTCCAGCAGGCGCGTGTCTTCCGGCGACAAAGCAAAGGCCTGGTTCATTGGCAGCACGCTGAGGGGCACGCGACCCCGGCTCCACTTGCCCTCGAATGTGACCATCACCTTCCCGCGTTCGATACCCGTGGCAAAGGTGGGCGGCAGAATGACGGAGATTTCCAGGCGCTCACCGTCCGCGGCGCGTTTGAGTTTTGGTCCCGGTTGCGGCTCCGGCTCGTGAGCGACGGGTCTTATGCCGAGTCGTCCGGGTAATGGTGTGGCGGTGTCGCTCCCCCGTGGGGGCGCCTTCGTGCTCACCAAATGGTGAAGCCCCACGGCGACCGAGTGCGCGCAGATGATGCCCGCCTCACGGGAAGCGCGGCAGGTGCAGAGGTTGTCTATGTCCACCGGCCCCTTGATGACCAGGCCCGCGCGATACGACGACGCGCCCTCCTGCACAACGCCTTTGAGCAAAGGCGGCGTCCAGTTCGAAGAAATGACCTTGCCCTCCGCCAGCAAAGAGCGGGCATTCTTGACCGCCTCCCAACCGGCCGCCTTCATGAAGAAGGCATCCGTCAATTCGGTGAAACTCATCCGCCCAATTGTGCCGGACACCGTGCGTGCCTGGCAACGCCGTAGTCCTGCGCAGCTCGTTTGAAATGACGGACGCATCTGAGGCGTCGCTTGGCGGTTTTGTCGATCAAACCTCTGTTTTAGGGCTGGACCCCTTATGCTTTTGGGGGTGGGCCGAAGAGGTGTTCAACCGTGCGCGCAAGGCCTTTTTATCGAGCTTGCCCACAGAAGTTTTGGGCAGCGATTCAACAATTTGAATGCTGGTAAGAATAGCCCGTTTGTGAATGGACCCGAACTCGATACAATGATGCAGATGAGCAACCAGGTCTTGGGCGCTAGCCTTGGAGGAAAGGCCATCGAGTAACACCACAAGGGCGTGCGGCCGCTCTCCCCACTTTGGATCGGGGAGACCGATAACAGCCACTTCATCCACTGCCGGGTGTTGATTAAGAGCGTTTTCGAGTTCAAACGAGGATATCCATTCGCCACCGATCTTAATCACATCTTTGATGCGGTCGGTGATGCGCAGGTAGTTCTGAGAATCGAGGGTGCCGACATCGCCGGTGTGAAGCCAGCCGTCGCGCCAAAGGTGTCCGGATTGTTCCGGCGCTTTAAAGTAGCCTTGCGTTAACCAAGGCGCTTGCAGAACGAGTTCTCCGGCATGCTCCTGGCCGCCAGGCAGCGTTCGACCTTGGTCATCCACGATTCGAGCGCGTACAAACGGGGTAAGCAATGTGGCGCGGCACAGCAGGTCAGCCTGCGCTTCGGGCTCAAGTTTGCTGAGACTTGGCTTGGCCTGTCCCAACGCCACCACGGGACATGTTTCCGACATGCCGTATCCGGTGAGCAGCCGGATGCCGCGCGCCCTCGAGGCACGTCCCAGGTCCTCGGTGAGCGCGCTTCCGCCGATGAGCATTTTCAATTGGGACAGGTCCAGGTCCCGGAAGGCTGGGTTTTGCAGCAAGGTGCGCAAAATGGTCGGGACGCCGTGGCTGAAAGTGGGTTGATGCGTCGTTATTAATTTCACCAGGGTGTGCGGTTCAAAACGACCGGGATAAATCTGTTTCAGTCCGAGGGCGGTGGCCATGTAAGGTACTCCCCACGCATGAGCATGAAACATCGGCGTCAGCGGCAGGTAAACATCGTCCGTGCTCAGGCCCACCGGATGCCGCCCTGTCGCCAGAGTGAAACCCACAATGAACGTGTGCAAAACGATCTGGCGGTGAGTGTAGAAAACGCCCTTGGGCTCGCCTGTGGTGCCCGTGGTGTAAAACAAAGTAGCCACGGTGTCCTCCTCGAAATCAGGGAAAGAGAATTCCGTGGGTGAGGAAAGGAGAAGAGCCTCGTATTCGCCGGCAAAGCCGGCCTTGGATTTAGCGGGGCAGGCATCGTCGGAGAGGAGCACTCGGTGCTGGACTGTTGGCAAACGCGAGATCATCTGCTCGACCAACGACACAAAATCGGTGTGGATGAACAGCGCTTTATCCTCGGCGTGGCCAATGGTGAAACAGAGCTGATCGGGTGACAGCCGGATATTTACCGTGTGCAACACCGCCCCGATCATTGGGACAGCAAAATAGAGTTCCAGGTAGCGATGGCTGTCATAGTCGAGCACGCCGACACGATCTCCATTCCCGATGCCTAATTGGGTGAGCACGTTTGCCAACCGCTGGATGCGCTCGAAAAAGCCTCGATAAGTGAGGGCTTTCAGGTCTCGATAAATGATCTGCTGGTCGGGCGCCCATGCCAAAGGGCGATCAAGCAGGTACTTCAACAGGAGTGGGGTGGGTTTTCCTGCAAGCGGGTAATCGGTTCCCGGCTCGGCCCCCGGCGGCGCCAACGGAACCACAGAGCGGGAGGTGTGCGAATGGCGGTCAGACTTTGACATGGGTACGGATGAGTGTCGCGAGGCAAACCAAAATGTAAAACTCGAAATTGATCCCTCGCTTGCTTTGCCATTGCGCAAAGACCTACATTTGCGAATGAGCATGAATAAACGCGAATTCCTCGTGAGGACAACTCTCTTGGGCATAGGGGGCCTGGCTGGAGGAAGCTCTGCGCGCGCAGCCGAGCAGAGCGGGGCGCGAACTGCTTCCGTTTACAACGTTGTCGATTTTGGCGCAAAAGGCGACGGCAAGACCCCCGATTCGGAGGGCATCCAGAAGGCGTTGGATGCCGCGGGCGCAGTCAGCGGGACGGTCTATTTCCCGGCGGGACGCTATCTGTGCCACGATTTGAGGATTCACCCGCATACCACTGTCCTGGCGGAGCCCCAATGGGGGTACCGGGGGGAGGGCGGCGCCATGCTGCTGCTTGATTCCGATGAAGCGGACTGCCTGATCAACATCACCGGCGCCTTCGGCGTGCACCTCCGCGGACTTTTCTTGCAGGGCCGCCGCGGAGCCAAAAAAGCCATTCACGGTGTCTTCCTGAATAACGACCAGAAGTATAGCCCGCAGGAGGACTCGATTGTAATCGACGACTGCAAGATCGAACGGTTTTCGGGACACGGCGTTCATCTGTTGCGCATCTGGGTCTTCATCATTCGCCGCAGCATCATGCAGGGCAACAAAGGGTGTGGCGTCCAAATCACCGGCTGGGATGGGTTCGTGATGGATAACCAGTTCTCCGGTAATGGCAGCCACGGCTTTGGCTGCGACTCGGTGGGAGCCACGGTCATGTTCACGGCCAACCGCGTCGAATGGAACCAGGGCTACGGCCTTTACCTCTGCGCGGGCGATGCGTGGAACGTCACTGGAAACTGTTTTGATCGCAATTGGGGCGCGGGCCTCTGTGCCTTGAGGATGCGCACCACCACGATAACCGGAAATGTCTTCAGGCGTTGCGGCAAAGACAGCAGCAGGTTGGCGGAGGCGGAGCGTTCCTGCCAGGTGCGACTGGAGGAATGCAACGGGTTGAGCTTCGTTTCCAATGTATGCGCGGCGGGCCGGGATGATGGCGGGAAGGGGACTTACACCCCGCAGTTTGGATTCCTGCTGCGGAAACTCAGTTACTGCATGATTTCGTCCAACACCCTGTTTGAGGGTTATATCAAGGACATGACGGCGGACCTGGGCGAACATGGCGCAGGTCACGTGTTCACCAACAATGTCGGCTGCCCGAGGACCGCGTGATTGGCCTGTCTGCCAAACGATTCCCGGCAACACGGGCGCGCATCATTCATAGACCGGGCGCCTGGCATCGAGAGGAATCCGCGTCCTTACCGGGAGGAGTCTGTCACCTTGACCGCGAAATAAATCATGTGGCCGTGCACCTTTTTGAACCAGTGAGGCACACGATTGGGAATTACAATCACATCTCCCTTGGCCAGGCGCCGTTCTTTGCCCCCTGAGATTCTCACGGCACGGGTTTCGCCGGGGGCTGTTTGTTTCGGATCAACCGCTACGCCCCCGGTTACGAACGTGGCCGAGCCTTCCATGATGTAAAAAACATCCGTATCCCATTCGTGGATTTCAACCTCGCCCGGGGTGGTGCGATTGCCCGTCTGGACCTTGAACTTGTCGGTGACCACCAACGGCGCGCTCTTGGCAAAAGCGGCTGCAACTTTCTGCGCATCGAAATAGAGCACCGGAGAGATTGGGACCTGGTCGCCGGCCAGCACCGCAGCGCAGAGGCCGGACGCGAGCAAGCTGGAGATAGCTTTGAATTTCATATGGTTTTTCTACCGGGCGGCACGTTGGCATACCTTTCAATCCCACGGCCACCGTCGGTCTCGTGGGCGAGAAAATGCTCCAGCTTTTTCTCCCTCTCAAGCTCGGAAGGCATTTGCCGCAAGGCCCCGAATGTAACGCCCAAGCCATAACAGGTAGCACGCTTCGGTCGCAAGCGCCTTGAGTTGAATCCCTTCGAAGCCTACTCGACAAGATGTGATTCTTTGATCGCCTGCTGCATTTGCGCCACTTCCTCATCGGTGAGCAGGCGCCAGCGCATCCTCGACCAATCCTGGATCCGCGTCAGAGAATTTACCTGTGCCGCGCATGGGGGGCTGCTATAAAAGCCGCCTATGGTTCGATACCAACGGCTGCTTGTTCTGGGGATGCTTGCCTGCGCTTGGGGCGCCCTGCGGGCCAATCCATCAGCAGGCGCCGAGAGCGATTTATTCATTTCCATCACGACGGCTCGTTCGTGCATCAACCTGTTTGTGGGCGAGGATGGCCGCCTTTACGAACTGGGTTACGGCAGCCGCGAGTTCAAGGCCTCATATCCCAAGGGCAAACCCGCACGCGAGGCCGAATTCCATCCCGCCTACGGGAACGGGTTTATTTGCGAACCGGCATTGCAAGTTACCCACGCGGATGGCAACACCTCGACGGACCTGCGGTTTGCAAAGAGCGAAACCACGAACCTGGATGCCAATGTCACGCTCACGCGCATTGAACTCAAGGACAGCTTCTATCCCTTTTACGCGACCCTCTGTTTTAAAAGCTATGTTGCCGAGGACCTCATCGAGCAGTGGACCGAATTCAATCAGCAGGAAAACGGGCCGGTAACCCTCCTGCGCTTTGCTTCTTCAGCCCCGGCCTTCCGAGCCAAAGAATATTGGCTCACCCAATTCCAAGGTGATTATGCGCGGGAAGCCAATATGGTTGAAGAGCAGCTCGAGCCCGGGATCAAGGTCCTGGACTCCAAAATTGGGGTGCGGGCCAGCCGGTTTCGCCTCCCATCATTCGTGCTGGCTTTAGATGGGCCGGCCAAAGAAGAATCCGGCGAAGTGTTTGGCGGTTCGCTGGCCTGGTCGGGCAGCTATCAATTGGCCTTTGAGGTGGACTGGGACCATCGCCTGCGCGCCTTGTGTGGCATCAATCCTTTCGGGTCAGAGTACCATTTGCACCCTGACGTTACATTTACAACCCCCTCGATGCTTTGGACCTGGAGTGATCATGGCAAGGGCCAGGTCAGCCGCAACTTCCACCGCTGGGCGCGCCGCTATGGAATTCGCGACGGAGACCAGCCCCGCCCAGTCCTGCTCAACAATTGGGAGGCGACCGGTTTCAAATTTGATGAGCAAACAGTCGTCTCGCTCTTTGACGGCGCAAAGGAACTTGGGGCCGACGCCTTTCTGCTGGATGACGGGTGGTTTGGCAACCGGCATCCGCGCAATGCAGACAATGCCGGCCTGGGCGATTGGCAGGTCAATACCAACAAATTGCCTCATGGCCTTTCGCACCTCGCCGAGCAGGCGCGGCAGCGCGGCATCCGGTTTGGCATTTGGCTCGAACCCGAGATGGTCAACCCGGCCAGCGACTTGTTCGAGCAACACCCGGACTGGGCCATCCGCCAGCCGCACCGCGAACTGGAGCTGAGCCGCAACCAGCTTGTGCTCGATCTGAGCCGGCCCGAGGTGCGTGAATTTGCCTGGAACGCCATCGATAACATCCTCGGGTCGAATCCGGGCATTTCTTATGTGAAATGGGATGCCAACCGTTACGTGACGCAGCCCGGCTCGACGTATCTGCCCCCTTCAGAACAATCCCACCTGCTCATTGATTATAACTTCGGCCTTTATGACCTCATGCGGCGGATGACGGAGAAGTATCCTCATGTCCAGGCGATGCTCTGTTCAGGGGGTTCGGGCCGCGCCGATTACGGAGCGCTCAAGTATTTCGATTCGTTCTGGCCCAGTGATAACACCGACCCGCGCAGCCGCGTCTTCATCCAGTGGGGCTTTAGCCATTTCTTCCCCGCCTCAACCCTCTGCGCGCACGTGACTCGGATGGGGCGGCGTCCGCTCAAGTTCACGCTCGATGTGGCCTTGAGCGGAGCGTTGGGATTGGATTTGGATGCGCGCAAACTCAAGCCCGAGGAACGCCGCGCCATCGCCAGCGCCGTTTTGCTCTACAAACAAACCGTTCGCGAGATTACCGCCCAAGGCGACCTGTTCCGGCTCGAATCACCTTACCAAGGGCCGCGAAGCGCCTTGGATTATGTCCTGCCTGACCGTTCCCGGGCGGTGCTCTTTGTGTACCAACTCGCGGATGACGACGCGAATAAACCGGTCCGGCCCGGGGGCTTGGACCCGCAGCGCAACTATCGCGTGCGCGAACTCAATCTTGCCGAAGGGACGTCTGGGCGCCTCGACAAAGAAGGACAGATCGTTCCAGGGTCAATTCTGATAAATGAAGGGCTTGTTCCGGCCTGCCATCGTGAATTCGACAGCTCGATTATCGAGCTGATCGCCGAGCCGGCACGGTAGGTTGGAGCCTGTTTTAGTGCGCCGTGGAAATGCGCACTAAAACAGGCTCTTAACACCCTGCAACATCCGGAGTGACAAGCTTGCGCCCCGGTGTTAAAGAGCAGGCAGCAAGTTTGTTATGAAAAGGCTCGCTCTACCGCTCCTGTTTGCTCTTGGCCTGGTTTGTGGCTGCGCAAACACCTACGTCATGAAACTCACCAATGGCATCCAGCTCACCACTTCCGGAAAACCCAAGCTCAAAGGAGCCAATTATCATTACAAAGACGCTCAGGGCCGCGACAATGTTATCCCCCAAAGCCGTGTCGAGGAGATTGAACCAGCCTCGATGGCCAGCCACGAGAATCGGTTTGTCCCCTCTCCCCCGGCCAAGCATCATTGGTGGAAGTTTTGGTGAGCCCGCGGCGGCGCCCGCTGCTGCCGGTTTACAGCATTCATCCAACAGGTTATGCTTAAGGCCCTGTAATGGCCCTGAAAAGAACACGTGTAGTTGTCGGCATGAGCGGCGGAGTCGATTCCTCTGCTACGGCGGCGCTTTTGCTCGAACAGGGCTATGACGTGGTCGGCATCACCCTCAAGCTCTGGCCGCAGGACTGCATCTCCCGCGCTGAAGACAAGTGCTGCGGTCCCCAAGCCGTCACCGACGCCCGGGCCGTCTGCCATAAACTGGGCATACCGTACTATCTCATTGATGAAGCGGCGGAATTCCAAACCAAAGTCATTCAGTATTTTGCCGATGAGTACAAGGCCGGGCGCACCCCGAATCCTTGTGTGATGTGCAACCAGAACCTCAAGTTTGGACGGCTCATCGAGCGGGCCGACCAGCTTGGCGCCCAGTACATCGCCACCGGCCACTTCGCCCGCGTCGAGAAGTCTCCTGAGACCGCGCGCACCTGGCTCAAGCGCGGCCATGACCCGCGCAAAGACCAGAGCTATTTCCTTTTCTCGTTGGGCCAGCAGCAGTTGGCGCGGGCTCTCTTCCCGCTTGGTGAAAAAACAAAGGCCGATACTCGCGAGGTCGCCCGTCAGTGCCAGCTCAAGACCGCTGACAAAGAGGAGAGCATGGAAATCTGTTTCGTGCCGGATAATGATTATGGCAAGTTTCTGCGGCAGGCGAAGCTGGCCCAGACGCATCGAGGCGAGATCGTCAATGTTGAGGGCCATGTCTTGGGGTTCCATGAAGGCATTGAGTTCTACACTATTGGCCAACGCAAGGGCTTGGGCATCTCTTCTCCAAGACCCCTTTACGTCCTGGACCTGGACCCTGCTGCCAACCGGGTGGTGGTCGGAGGTGATGTCTCTGGCCTCGAACGCGACGAGTTCATCGCCGAGCGGTGCAACTGGATAGCCTATGACCCGCCGCCCGAAAGCGTGGCTGCTACGGTGAAGATTCGCTATAACCACCCCGGCGCCGCCGCAACAGTTACCCCGCTGGCTTCAGGCAGGGCCAAGGTCAAACTGCACACCCCTCAACGCGCTGTGACCCCTGGCCAGGCCGCTGTCTTTTACCAAGACGACCTCGTTCTAGGCGGTGGTTGGATTTCTCTGCAACGATAGACCCTGGCGCGGGCATCAAACACCCCCCGGGGCCAATGACAAGGTCAGTTTCAAGCCTTTGTAGGAGACGACGTAAGGAGTCTCTGATCAGAATTGTCAACTGGCCGCATTTGGTTCACGCGGAAGTTGCTGATCAGAGACTCCTTACGTCGTCTCCTACACTCAGGAATGGCGGCTCATTGCTTCGACTCTGTCATTAGGCCCGGAACACCCCTGGTGGCACGCGCACGAACACGCCACAAAACCGTCCGGTAGATTCAGCGCATTCATCGCCCCATGATTTTCCTAGGACGAAAATGTTTTCATTTGTCATTGCGTTGCTGATAAAGTGGGGGCCGGCCATGCCACGGATTGTGAATGGACATTGGAACAAGCGCCTGCCGATGGCAGGCGTTGCGGCCGGCTTCCTGCTCGCGGGATTTTCATGCAGCCACGGAAGCCAGCCCGTCTCGCCGGCGCCCCTCGCAGCCTTGCCGGCCGGGAGCAACCCCGCCGACCCTTACCTTTGGCTGGAGGGTGTTACCGCAGACAAAGCCCTGGCGTGGGTCAAAGCCCAAAACACCATCAGCACCAGAGAACTTGAAGCCTCTCCCGATTTTGATCTGATAAACAAACGGTTGCTGTCCATCCTTGATTCCAAGGCGCGCATCCCCTATGTCGCAAAGCACGGACGCTATTATTATAATTTTTGGCGCGACAATAAGAACGTGCGCGGGCTCTGGCGCCGGACCAGCCTCGAGGAATTCAAGAAGGATGACCCCACCTGGGAAACCGTGCTGGACCTGGACAAATTGGCCGCTGACGAAAAGGAGAACTGGGTTTGGAAGGGATATGATGTGCTCTATCCGACCTATGATCGGTGCCTGGTTTTTCTCTCGCGCGGTGGAGCAGATGCCAGAGTGGCGCGGGAATTCGATCTGACCACAAAATCGTTTGTGCCGGGCGGTTTCTATTTGCCGGAAGCCAAGAGCGACGTGGCCTGGCGCAACCGCGATACCCTCTATGTGGGAACCGATTTCGGCCCCGGTTCGCTGACGACCTCCGGCTATCCGCGCATTATTAAGGAATGGCGGCGCGGCACACCGCTTGAGCAGGCCACAGTGGTCTTTCGCGGCCAACCCGGTGATGTCGAGGTTGGGGCCTCGGTTGTCCACGACCACGGTTATACCTACGAGCTGATCCAACGCGGAATGACCTTCTTTACCAGCGAGGATTACGTCCGCCGCGGCGATCAATGGGTCCGCATCGATAAACCCGACGATGCCACTGTCGGCACATTCGCCGATCAATTGCTCGTGCGCCTGCGCACCGATTGGACCGTGAACGGGAAAACATTCCCTGCAGGCTCGCTGTTGGCGGCCAATTTCGATGGGTGTGTGAAAGGCGAGCGGAGTTTTGAGCCGCTGTTTACCCCCTCAGCGCGCAAGAGCCTCGAGGCAACCAGCGCGACAAGGCATTACCTCATCCTGAACGAACTGGACAACGTGCGCAGCCATTTGTACGCGCTCCAACACCAGAATGGCCGCTGGACCCGCGTCCCACTGCCGGCGCCCGATTTTGGCTCGGTCGGCATTCATGGAATCGATCCTGATGAATCGGACGATTACTTTATGACCGTCACGGATTTCCTGACCCCTTCCAGCCTGTACCTCGGGACGCTCGCCAAGGCTGAGCGCGAGAAGCTCAAGAGCTTGCCTGCTTTCTTTAAGACGGACGGCCTGGAAATCACACAGCATGAGGCCACTTCGAAAGACGGGACCAAAATCCCTTATTTCCAAGTCAGCCCCAAGGGCATGGCGCTCAACGGGAGCAATCCTACCTTGCTCTATGGATACGGCGGCTTCGAGATTTCCATGCTGCCGTCCTATAGCGCCGGGGTGGGGGCCGCATGGCTCGAACGGGGCGGCGTTTATGTCCTGGCCAACATCCGCGGCGGAGGCGAGTTTGGCCCGACCTGGCACGAGGCGGCTCGCAAAGCCCATCGGCAACGCGCTTACGACGATTTCATCGCGGTGGCTGAGGATTTGCAGGTTCGCAAGGTGACTTCGCCGCGCCACCTCGGAATCGAAGGCGGCTCGAATGGCGGGCTCCTAATGGGGGTGATGTTGACCGAACGTCCTGGCTTGTTCAAAGCGGTCGTCTGCCAGGTCCCGCTCCTGGATATGCGCCGCTATAATAAACTCCTGGCTGGCGCGAGCTGGATGGATGAATACGGCAACCCGGATAAACCCGAAGACTGGGCTTACATCAGCAAGTACTCCCCTTACCAAAACGTGCTCAAGGAAAAAAAGTACCCTCGCGTGTTTTTCACCACATCGACTCGCGACGACCGGGTCCATCCGGGCCACGCCCGCAAGATGGTCGCCCGAATGGAAGCCCAGGGACACGACGTTCTGTATTATGAAAACACCGAAGGCGGGCACGGCGGGGCCGCCAACAACAAGCAGGCGGCCTTCATGTCCGCGTTGGCCTACGCATTTTTAATCAAGGAACTGGGGCTGGATGGGCTACACCTCCAGACCTCTTCCGCGCCTTTTTAAAGTCATTTCTAAGTTTCCTTTCTCCCGGGTTCCCTTAGGATGAGCCTCATCATATGACTGGAAACACGGTTCTGTGGGTTTATATCGTTTTATTGCTGGTGGGAGGGCTGATGGGTTTTCTCAAGGCCGGCAGCAAGGTTTCCCTGATTACCTCGGCAATTTCGGCCGCCATCCTGATTGTGGCGTCGATACCCTCGTTATTCCAGCCTGGCGCCCGCCAACTGATAACCGAGGTCATCCTGGCGGCGTTACTGGTCGTTTTCGCCATCCGCTTGACCAAGACCAAGAAATTCATGCCCAGCGGCCTGATGCTGGTCCTTACCCTGGCGGCCCTGGTCTTGCGGCATTTCCTGCATTAAACCGGGGTTCTTTCTCCCTCACAAACATGGGGCAAGCGCTCAACGCAAGATTTTCGAGCCTGGGTTTCCTTGGTGCGGGCAAGCTCCCATGAGTCCGCAAAAACCCACGCTGGATGACCTGCGCATCCACCGCCAAGAGGCGCCGGAAACCAAGGCGCCTCTGTGGGTTCTGCTGTTGCTGGGCGTGCTGCTGCTGGGCGGCAGCGTGGCGGGCTGGCGGCTGTGGCCGCGCGGCATCCTGGTGCGCGCGGTTGCGGCGCGCGAGGCGGGGGCAACAGCGGAGGAGCGAACGGTGTTGAATGCCTCTGGCTATGTCACTGCCAGGCGCGAGGCCACGGTCTCTTCCAAGGTCACCGGCAAAGTTATCGAGGTCCTGGTCGAAGAAGGCATGAAGGTCGATGAAGGCCAGGTGTTGGCACGGCTGGACGATACGAACGTGAAGGCGAGCCTGCTTCTGGCCCAGGCGCAATTGGTTTCCGCGAGCAATGCACTGGCCGAAACAGAGGTGCGCATTCGGGAAGCTGAACAGGAACTCGAGCGCCAAAAGGGCCTGCTCACCAATAAAATCGCCACCCAAGCCGATTATGACCACGCCGAGGCCTCCGCCCTGGCCCTCAAGGCCAGGCTCCTGCAACAAAAGGCGGATGTCGAGGTAGCCCAGCGCATGCTCGCCACCTGGCAGCAGCAGTTGGAGGATACTGTTATCCGGGCGCCGTTCGCCGGGATCGTTACCTCCAAAAATGCGCAACCCGGAGAAATGATCTCCCCGATCTCCGCCGGCGGGGGTTTCACCCGGACGGGTATCTGCACGATTGTCGATATGCAATCGCTGGAAATAGAAATCGATGTCAATGAGAGCTACATCAATCGCGTCGAGGCCGGCCAACCGGTCGAGGCGACGCTCGATGCCTATCCGGATTGGAAAATCCCCTGCAAAGTCATTGCCATCATCCCTGCAGCCGACCGGCAAAAATCCACCGTAAAGGTCCGCGTTGGTTTCAATCACCTCGACCTGCGGCTCCTGCCCGAGATGAGCATTAAAGTGGCCTTTCGCGAAGCCGGCGGCGCCGCTTCGAGCGCGGCCCGCCGGGTAATTGTCCCAAAACAGGCTGTTCGCCAGCAGGACGGCAAAGATGTCGTCTTTGTTCTGCACGATGGCCGCGCCGAGCGCCGCGCCGTCACGGTGGACAGCAGCGATTCCGACAATGCCGTGATTGAGGCGGGGTTGGCTGCGGGCGAACGCGTCGTCATCGAGGGACCCGCGAACCTCGCCGATGGGGCGGCGGTTCGGGAGAATTATTAATAAATTGAAAGGAATTTGCTTTTTGGCCGCGAATTGTTTTGTACGCTGCGCGGGTGATCCGCGCCATCTGCGGTCCTCTCCGATTCGTGGTAATTCGTGAAATTCGTGTCTCTCCCGCTGAAGCGCTGGTCCCCTATCCTCAATTCTAACGACATGCAAAATCCACCCCTTCTGATTATATTCTTGCCGGAATATGACTAAATGGTGTCCAAGTCGCGTTGGCCTTGCGCTCCTTCTGGCTGTGGCCACTCTGCCGGCGGGTAAAAAGGCTTCTCCACTGACCGCTGAGTCTCTCGCCCGGCATGGACCGCCGAAGATGGATCCAGGGGCGGCCCCGCAGCCGATTGTGATTCCGGACAGCGGAAGCCCAGAGGCTAATTTGAATCAATTGTCCATTGCGCTGCGCAAATACATCGCCGGCTCACACTCGTTGCCGAAGGATTTTGATGATTTCCTGGCCAAATCAGGCGTGCAACCGCCCCCGCCACCCCCAGGCAAGAAGTACATGATTCAGGGTCCGGTGGTGGTTTTGGCTGACAGTAGCTCTAAATGAAGTCGCTCGGTAAACCAACCATCGCCATGACCCCTTCAATCCAAACCCGACCGGTGTCGCGAACGCTCCCCGGCTTCACCTTAATCGAGCTTCTGGTCGTTATCGCGATTATCGCCATTCTAGCGGCAATGCTCTTGCCTGCGCTCAGCGTGGCCCGCAACAAAGCCTGGCGCGTCCAATGCGCGTCGCAAATGCGCCAACTGGGTTTGGGGTTCAGCCTGTTTGTGAGCGACAAGGAGGATCGATACCCTCCCGCCGGATACGGCAATGCATCCAATAATGGCCAGCTTGCCTGGGACACCTGGATCTATCACTACATCGGCGGTGTGGCTCCCAATAGCGCTATCGACACCGGCCTGACTCCCACCGCTTACAGCCCAAAAATCGAAAAATGTCCCGCCGACCGCATCCCCACCTCGCCCAGCGATCCACAGTGGGGCTGGGTGGACTTTGGGCTGCGGCGGACTTACGCCATGAACAGCGTTGGCCCGAATTGGTCCGCCGATTGGCAAGTGGATCCTAAAAACGGCGCCTATCCCTTGCCGGATCTTTCGATCCCCGGACGGCATGGGGTAGGTATTTATTGGCAGGATGGGCGCACGCCTGACTGGGATGCGCGCGGCTACCGCAGTTCGGTCGTAATAGATCCCACGGGTACGATTCTTCTGGCCGAAGAGCCCAACATCCAGAATGTCGTCGGCAATATCTGGCCCTGTATTTGCAACGGCCCGCAATTCCCCGGCACCGGCTCACCCGATCTCTTCCAGGTCGATCCGAGCCCGGACGCCAAAAACTTCGGCAATAACGAGTATGGGATCCACAGCCACCGTTTCAATTACCTGTTCCATGATAATCATGTCGAGGCGCTGCGAATCGAGCAAACCGTCGGTTCAGGAACCCTCATCGCTCCGAAAGGGATGTGGACCGTCAAACCGGGCGAGTGACCTTGTCAACTCGCAATGCATACGAAAGCTCCGCGAGGGTCCATCCAGTTCCGGGCCACGATTTTGGATCAAAATGGCAAGCTGATCGGCGCCGGGACGGCTCGCCTGTACAGAACCATCGGTTCGGGTGAGTTTTGGCCTGAGACTTTCGATACCCGGCTGCGGACAAATGCAACCAGATTACTGAAGTCCGACGGTACCCATTCTGCACTCCGGAACTTTAAGGCCAGCCAGCCGGGCTGTTACGATTTCGATTACTCCTTTCTGTTCCGATCCAGAAGGACAGCTTAACCGGGAACGATGCAGAAATGAACAGGAATTCAATTGAATTGATAGATGGCAGGAATGCTGGCGGACGCGCAACAAAGCTGCTAGTGCTTACTTGCAATGATACGCGATATATTGTATAGTGCCATCCATGGCACGAAATGCACCTACCATTACTTGTGGTCCCGATGACCGGCAGGAGTTGGAACGGTTGGCCGGGAGTCGAACCGAATCTAAACAAATGATCGAACGAGCTCAGATTATCCTGGGCTGCCTGGCTGGCAAGCGAGTTCAGGAGGTTGCTCGCAGCTGTCGCACCCGCCCCAATACGGTCATCAAGTGGCGGCAACGCTTCGCGCAACGCGGACTGGCCGGACTGGTGGATGCACCGCGGCCGGGAGCCAAACCGCTTTATGGCGCGGATTTCCGCAACCGGGTGCTTGCGCTTCTGGAACAGCCTCCGCCGGCAGGTCAAGTTTGCTGGGATGGTCCGGCGGTAGCTGCCGCCCTCAAGGGCTCGGTGCATGCGGTCTGGCGAGTTCTTCGCCATGAAGGAATCTGCTTGCAGCGGCAACGTTCGTGGTGCGTCAGCACAGACAAAGAGTTCGCCGTCAAAGCCGCTGACATTGTCGGTCTGTATCTCAACCCCCCGGAGAAGGCGCTGGTGATCTCGGTCGATGAGAAACCCAGCATCCAGGCTTTGGAGCGAAAGACTGGCTACGTGGAAACTGACAACGGCAAGATCGTCCGCGGTCTTAAAAGCACCTATAAGCGTCACGGAACGCTCAATCTTTTCGCGGCGCTGGAAGTAGCAACGGGCCAAGTCAAAACCGCCATCACGCAGTTGAAGCGACGCGAGGAGTTCCTGCAATTTATGGATCAAGTGGTCGCAGAATCGCCGGCTGAGCAGCAATTGCATGTGATCTTGGACAATTATTGCACGCACAAAAAATGCGATGCCTGGCTGTTCCAGCATCCCAACGTTCACTTTCACTTCACACCGACCTCGGCCAGTTGGCTCAACCAAGTGGAAATCTGGTTTGGAATACTTTCGCGCAAGGCGCTGCGTGGGCTGAGCGCCAGGAGTACCGTCGAATTAAGGCAAGCGATTGAAGCATTCATCAAGGCCTATGCTCAGCATGCGAAACCTTTTAAGTGGCGGAAGCGGGAGGTGAAAGGAACACAGCTTCGGAATACTATCGTTAATCTATGCAACTAAGCACTAGTACTGTTACCCAGCAGACGACTGCAGAAAGCAGTAAGAACGGCACCTTCTCCAAAAAGGGCCACCCAAACTGGAAGCCTCGCATCCCAGGGAGTACGTGCCCGCCTTGAGACTTTGCAAGCAGGGTATCCGACACTAGCCTGGGGCCGCGTCCTGCGGCTTTGCTTGGGCCACTGGAGATCCATCTGCCCCGCGCGTCCGAGGAACCAGACGGCTTGGTCTGCGTCTCATGGGTCTCACCGTTAGGTGTGCCAGATGTCATTGAGGCCCCAAGCGACGGCTGGAAATGGAGCCGGTCCAGCGGCCAATAATCCAGCAAAAGAAGGGTAATCGGAAGGCTCACAGCAATCGGCTTCGAGAGCAGCGCAGCGGCGTACAACACCCCGGGCGCGTTTGGCGTCAGCCTCCCGCGCCGTATCGATGATCGCAAAACGCGGCAGGAAACTTTGCAGGTCCAAGCGCAGATGACACTTGGCCGCGGCCTTGCTGCGCCGGTGCTTGGCCCAATCGATGCACGAGGCAATCAACTGGATGGTCGTCGAATCCACCAAGTGAATCGTCCGCTTGAATTTGCGCGCGAACCGCTTGGCGGCCTTGCCGCTGACAAATCTCGGCGAGATATTCCCCA
>DASYZB010000001.1 GCA_035946615.1 Verrucomicrobiia bacterium | reverse complement strand
ACGGACAGCTTGGCGCCACCGGTTATTTGAGTACTCAGGCCGATGCGAATAACCTCATCAACAACCTTGTTCTGGACGCCACTAGAAATTTCTTCTTCAGTGGCCATGGCAACCAATACCAACTGTCTGATGGGCCTCGCGGGCAGGTCACCGTGATGCAGGGAATCGTAAGCGGCCGCTTGGGCAACAGTTTTTCTGGCCAGGGCCATGCATACCGAAATCACCCGTACCGGTTCGTCTTTCTGGACAGTTGCCAAGGGGCCGACGACGCTGGATTTGCACACGCCTTCGGCATCTTCGATCGGCTTAGTTCCGCTCAGATTGATGCGGCCCCGCAAAAGGCCCAGGCTTTTTTGTCGTGGGTGTACGAGCCGCGGGCCCCGATTTTCGATAACGAATGGGACGACGAGAACTCAACTTACTCCGTCTTCTTCAGCGCCTGGATGTCAGGCTACGCCCTTGACGAATGCATAAATTACGCCTCCGTCGAATATCCGCCTTCGCCGTTTCTTAATTACATTCTGTATTTCCCTCTCGGGATAAAGTTCACGATTACCCAGCCAAAGCCGCCGGCGGGCAATAGTTTCCACCTCAGAATCTACGGCTACGCGGGCATCACGCGAACCGGCTACAAGCCCGGTTTCGACCAGTCGTTTTACTACCGTTGATTGCATGTGAGCTTTAATCGTCCCGCACCAATGTTCATGCGCCACTCAATCATGCTCAGTTCAGTGCATCTTGCCATCGTGCTTACTGTCGGGCTGGCCCGGTGCGGCTGTGCGAAGGAACCGGAGTACGGCGGCCGAACCCTTTCGGAGTGGGTGAGCATCTACTGCAAGGGGTTTCCGACCCGTCCGCCCCCGCGAACACGGGCGCAGATGGACGCCGCCGCGTCGGCTATCAGGGCCAGGGGCACGAATGCTCTGGCGTTCGCGACTCGGATCGATGCGAGGGGGACGGCCCGCGGACCTCGTCCTCGCCCAAACAGTTCTGGATCTGCTGGGGGACGAGGCTGAGCCCGCTATCCCAGCCTTGGTGCAGCTAACCCAGCACAAGGAGGAGCGCGTGCGCGGGATGGCGTTCGGGAGGTTAAGGGAACTAAACGTGGAGAAAAGCACCTTGGTGCCCGTTCTGGTCCGCTTGAGCCGCGATCCGGACCCTGGGATCAGGTCCGCCGCTGCCAGCGACCTGATCGGCTTGTATCCCGAGGACGCAAGGGCAGCGGGGATCACGACGAACTACATATTCGACAAGAACCTTTTCGGAACGAACTCGGCGCCTCCCGCAGCGGAGCCGCCCGGGAGACACCCCCGCGCCGGGTTTCGACCTCCGCCGCTGGCGCCTACCGTCGATCCAGAGTACACGAGGGAAGCTATAAGGCGAATCATTGCCGAGGCCAACTCTGTCGCCAAGGCCTTGCGCCTGCCCGAGAAGCTGCCGATCACTGAGGGTGACATCCTGCAGAGCTACATCACCCCGCCAGCCCTCCGCGGCCGGCTGCCGGCCATCGGCAACATCACCACAAGCAACTACACCTACTATATTTCGGTGGGCAACAAGTTTTCTTTCCTCGAGCGGCCTGATCTAGGGAAGGATTATGACCGGCTCCGGAAGCGGTTTACTTGGCCCATGAGCAGGATGGACACGAATAGCGCCCTGCGGCTGGCGTCACAATTCCTTCGCGCTGCTTCGATGGACGTGGACCGGCTGAATGGTGAATGCGATGTCCATGTCACGGCGTTTACGCCTGAGGGCCTTAACGGCAAGCACTTCGTGCCCCTTTACTGGGTCTATTGGATGAAGCGGGGGGAGGAGGAAGCTGGCAGTGTCGCCTCGGTGCAAGTGCTTCTAGCGGATAATTCGCTTCGGCAGCTACACGTTGAACGCTCCGAATATATCTTGCGCAAACCACTCGATGTCCCAATGCCACCGCCGAAGGCGCCGCGTGCAGGCGCCGGATGGTAGAGGTGCTGTCGTCACGGAGTGGCCGTGGCGCGAACTCCCATGGTTGCCATATACTCAATTCCAGCGCGACCGGTGCAGGGTGTGCCAGCCCGGTCTCCTTCCGGCTCAGCACTTGTTCCGCCCAAGGTCCCCACCGCGAAGGCCTTCGTGAGTCTTGTTGTCCCCGTCTATAATGAGGAGAAGGTGTTGATGGGCAACATCAGCAGGCTGTGTTCGTTCTTGGTGGCCACAGGTTACACTTTCGAGATCATCATCGCCAACAACGGTTCGACGGACGGGACGCACCAGTCGGCGTTGCAGCTCGCCCGCCGGTTCCGGGAAGTACGGGTTATGCACCTGGAGCAGAAAGGTCGTGGCAGGGCCCTCAAGGAGGCCTGGGCCAAATGGAGCAGCAGCGCTGCCAACGTGCTGGCGTATATGGATGTTGATCTGTCCACCGATCTCGAAGCTTTTCCTGCTCTGGTTGACCCTCTCGTCGAGGGTGGGTACGATTTGGCCGCAGGTTCTCGCCTTCTGGCGCCTTGGCGGACAGAGCGCGGACTGAGGCGAGAGTTCATCTCGCGGGCCTACAACCGGCTGGTGAAAGCCGCCTTTCGCACTCGGTTTTCCGACGCCCAATGCGGCTTTAAGGCAATCACCGCTACTGCTGCGGCGCGATTACTGCCCCTCGTCGAGGATGACGGCTGGTTTATGGACACCGAATTGCTGGTGCTTGCGGAAAAGCTCGGCTTTCGCATCTTCGATCTGCCCGTGCGCTGGACTGAGAGCACCGACAGTCGGGTCAAGATCCTCAGCACGGCCTGGCAAGACCTCAAGGGGATCCTCCGGCTGCTGTCAAATCTCGCAAATAACAGATACCGGCTCTAATGGTCAGACAATCTTCGATTGCGCCAAGACCCGCCCACGGGTCCAAAGCGCGGCAGATCCAGCCACAGTCGGAGAAGACGACCTTTTGGGTGAAGAACATTTCAATTGTGGTCCTACTGCTCATCCTGGGCGCCCTCATCGCGGTTGAATGCGCTCTGCCGCTGGGCACGGCTGTGAAGATTGGCGCAGATGAAGATTTTGAACTCTCAAAGGTACCGCTCGTGCTCCATGGCCACGGACTTTACACCGAAGTATGGAATGATCAACCGCCCCTTTACGCCTTTCTCCTGTCTCGACTGGCCATCCACTTTTCCTATTCCATCCTCTTTCCGAGACTATTGACTGTCGGCGCCAGTCTGGTCCTGATCGGCAGCTTTTACCTGTTAGCCGTTCGGCTGGGAGGAATGTTCGTAGCGACGTTGGCCAGCGGGTTCCTAATCGCTTCGCCGGGTTTCCTCGAACTCAGCAGTTCCGCCATGCAGGAGGTTCCGGCGCTTTCCCCGGTCCTCCTGTGCCTATGCCTCCTGGTCGTTGGCCCGAGAATTAGATGGGCCGCCATTGAGACACTGGCCGGGGTCATTTTTGGCGTTGCGCTCCAGTTCAAATTGATAGGGGTTATGTACCTTCCGCTCGTGTTCCTTGTTCTTTGGCAAAGGGGCCATCCTGCCGCGGATTCCATTCGGAGCACACTTGGCGGCACCCAACCGCACGAGGCGACGTCGCAGGCCTGTCCCGTTTACAAGGCACCCCTGCATTTGCTGTGCATTTTTACCGCAGCGGCCGCTGTTACATTTCTCGTCGTCAACAGCCTAGCAGGGGCGCCCCTGGCAGCCCAGGTGCGTCAAGCTTGGTTTTCGCATTTTGCCGCAACTCAATCATTCGAATACGGCTCGCCGAGCGAACATGCGTGCGAATGGTTGGTGCTAGTTAAAAACTGGGATGTGAGCGTCCCAGCGCTTGTGGGCGTCTGCCTGTTCGCATATAAGCGGGCCGTTCTGCCACATCTGCCCACGCCCTTGCGGGTTTTCCCGGTTGCTTGGCTTGCCCTTACCCTGATTGTATTCTCGATTCACAAACCATGGTGGGCTTACTACTATATTCATAATTCGCTCCCGTTATGCCTCTGCGCCGCCTTCGGGTGGGGGTTCCTGATTGAAAGGACATTCCTTGGGCGGCCAGGACCGACGAATCGCAAGCCCTCTTGTCTCGCTGCATCTCGCCCGCCTCAGTCGCGAATGCTTATTATTGGCTTATCGGCCTTCGCTGTCTGCTCGGCCGTATGGATGACAGGCCGCGTCTATTTGCAGATCGAATCCATTCGCCGCGCGCCGCGGCTTTATACCGCTTTGGTCCTGAAGGAGATCGCACGGTTCGAGCCGTTTACCGCTTTCATGTTCACCGATCAACCCATTTACTCGTTTCACTCGCGAATTCCGCTACCGCCGCATTTGGCCATGATGTCTTTGAAACGTTTTTGGTCCGGTGATATGAGCAATGCGCGGCTCATCGAGGAGCTTGAATCGACAAAGCCCGGTCTGATGCTGCTCGCCAATGACACTCGCGAGCTTCCATTCCAGAGGTTGCTCGACACGGAATACCGCCTCGTTTACGAGGACAGCGCCAACCGCCTGTACGCTCATCGCTCAATCGTGAAGAAGGCGAGATACTGATCCCGAGACCCTCAGAGAGCAACGTGAGCATATCGGAACCATGGCACGGCGAAGCGGCGTGAACGCCGCGCTTCGCCCCCGCGGCTGAGGCACTACAGAATCGACGTCGCCGGTTTTCTGGCGCACACTGGGGTCTCTATGCTTTACCAACACGAGCTGTTCACAATCGACCTGAACAAAGTGATTTCCGTTTATCAGAAAGAGGAGGAGCCGGCGGTCATGATTCAAACCGATGACCAGCGCAAAATCGAGGTGGCGACCGCCTCGATGGAGGCGGCAGGCGAGTTGCTCAACGAACTGGGAACACAATGGGAAAAAGCCGTCGGCCCGCTGCTGCGGCATGGACAGCACATCTTCCTGACCCGGGCTATTTACAGCATCCAGGTCCAAAGCGAAGAGGTGTATATTTATTTCCGTGACCACAGTGTGAGCTTCGAGTTGGACGACGCCCAGCAGGCCTTGGATTTGCTGGCGGAATTGACTCGCCGCTGGCAGGCGGCGATTGCAATTCCAAGCCGGGCTTGAACTCCGGGTGACCTGATGTATCCTGCGCCCGGATGAACTCGCTGCTTCTGACCGGCGGCCGGGTAATCGACCCGGCCAATCACTTCGATTCGGTGGCCGATCTCCTTTTAGCCGAAGGCAAGGTGTCCGCCATTGGTCCTGAGGCCGCCGCAAAAGCCGGGGCTGGCACAGCCCGCATGGATGCTCGGAACCTGGTAGTTTGTCCGGGGTTGATAGATTTGCATGTTCATCTGCGCGAGCCCGGCCAGGCCGCCAAGGAAACCATCGCCACCGGCACAGCGGCCGCTGCGCGCGGGGGATTTACGTCGGTCGTTTGCATGCCCAACACCTCACCGGCGATTGATAATCCCGGGAGCGTTGCCCTGATTCATGAACTGGCTGCCGACCAGGGAAAAGTGAACGTATTCGTTGCCGGCGCCATCACCCGCAGCATAGCCGGCGAGGAATTGGCCCCGATTGGCTCCCTGAAGAAGGCGGGAGTCGTGGCGATTACCGATGACGGGCATTGCGTCCAGAACAACGAACTGATGCGCCGAGCGCTGGAATATGCGCGGATGTTTGACTTGCCCGTAATGGACCATTGCCAGGATTACTCCCTGGTCACCGACGGCGTGATGCACGAAGGCTACTGGAGCACCGCCTTGGGCTTGCGCGGCTGGCCTTCAGCAGGCGAGGAGATGATGGTCGCGCGCAATATTCTCCTGGCCGAAACGACCGGCTCACTCGTGCATTGCCAGCACCTCAGCGCCGCCGGCAGCGCGCGGCTGTTGCGCGAGGCAAAAAAACGCGGCGTGCCCATCTCCGGTGAGGCCTGTCCCCATTATTTTACCCTCACGGATGCGGCTGTGGCCGGAAGCGAAAAATTCTGGGATGCGGACGGCCAGGGGATTGTTGGAGAGGATCGAGGCGCGCGTCCGGCATGGCCTTGCTATGATACGCGTTTGAAAATGAACCCGCCCTTGCGCTCGGCGCGGGACCGCGAAGCCATCATCGAGGCCTTGGCTGATGGCACCATTGATGTTCTGTGCAGCGATCATGCGCCTCATTGTGATTACGAGAAAGAGGTTGAGTTCGACTACGCCCCCTTTGGCATCACCGGGTTGGAGACCGAACTGGCTTTGGCCCTGATGCAGTTGTACCACGCCAAGCGTCTCGGCCTATCCGAACTGATAGCCAAGTTCACCGTGGCCCCTTCTCACCTGTTACGCTTATCCAAAGGCACCCTCACCCCAGGGGCTGATGCCGATGTGACCGTGTTCGATCCGGACCGGCGATGGACATTTGACAAAACCTCGACCGCGAGCAAGGGTCTAAACAGCCCTTTCTATGGGTGGCCATTAACGGGCAAGGCCGTGGCGACCATTGTTGGGGGGAAAACAGTCTGGACCGAAGGGAACACATTATGAAAAAGATAGCAGTCGGATTGCTTGCCTGCTGGGTCGCATGGCAGGCCGGGGCGGCGGAAGGCCAGTGGCTGACGGATTTATCCAAAGCCCAGGCTCAGGCCAAGGAACAAAACAAACTGGTGCTGATGGACTTCAATGGTTCTGATTGGTGCCCTCCGTGCAAGGCCCTGCGGAAGAACGTCTTTTCCTCGCAGGACTTCCTGGATTACGCCAAAAATCACCTCGTTCTGGTGGACGTCGATTTCCCCCACGAGAAGAAGCAAAGCGCCGAGCAGAAAAAAGCCAATGAAAAACTGGCTCAAAAATACAGCATCGAGGGATTCCCAACCGTCGTCGTATTGAACAGCGACGGCAAGCAATTAAAAAAGAGGGTCGGCTACGGCGGAGAAAGCCCGAAGGAATTTATTGCCGAGCTGCAGAAGCTTCAGACCGAGGGCTAAGCCGGAACGTGCTGTCAGGTCAAGTTTTGGCCATGGCACGGGCGTCTCGCCCGTGGGGACTCGGGCAAGATGCACGAGCCACGGTTCGAGGCTCCGCCCCGCCTAAATCATCCAACCCTCGCGGTAGGCGCGTTTGACCCAAGCCTCCGCTGGGGGTGAGTTGGTAACTCGCATCCCGGGGCCGTCCCACTCAATCTTGTTCCCGGCGCCTGCGTGTTCGGCCAGGTTTCCAAGCAATGTAAACTCGGTCAGACGGGCGCCGTAGTCAAAGGGGGCGGAGGTCTCTTTTTTGCCTTCGCGAACCGCAGTGAGGAAATCGGTGATGATGTTTTTAGGGCGCGGCAAGGTCCGGGGCGGCTGCTTGATTGAGGTCATTTTGTCCCTGGGCACCAGGTGCATCTTGCCGCCGTAGGTGGCTGTATAGATGATGCCCTTTTCGCCCACATAAAGCGTGCCGCTATCGCTGGAATCGAGTTCATCGTCGGGGTACTGCTTGACCAATTCAAGCAGCAAGGGAGGCAGGTTACGCGCCTTTCCCTTGGCGGCGTGCAAGCCACCGCTGGCGGCGCTCAACGGGGCGTCTTTCTTCAAACCCTCGTACCAATACACCTTTGCGGGCGGCATGCCCCCGCGCGCGGGGATATCAAAGCGAATTCGAGCGCCCGTGGGATACCGCTCATCGCTGCCGTCGCGCATCTCTTCGGCCTCAATCGAGGTGGGATGCTCGATTTTCAGAGCCCAGAAGACCCCGTCCAGGACGTGGCAGCCCATGTTGCCAAGGGAGCCGTTGCCGAAATCGTACCACCCGTGCCATTCGTGCGGGTGCAGGTCGCTTTGAAACGGACGGAATGGGGCCGGCCCGATCCACTCCTCCCAGTGCAACCCGGTTGGAACAGGCAGCGCGGGCGGGCGCGGCCCGGCGCCGCCATTGGCGCGGTCGGTCCAGCTATGGGTCTCGGTAATGTTGCCTATGACGCCGCCCCAAACAAATTCACAAAGACGACGGTAACCGTCCTCGCAATGGCCCTGGTTGCCCATTTGAGCGGGGGCTTTGGATTGGGCGGCCATTTGGCGGACCCGGCGGGCTTCGGCGATATCGTGGGTAAGCGGTTTCTCGCAATAAACGGCCTTGCCGGCTTCCATGGCGAGAATGGAGGCTGGGGCGTGGTGGTGGTTGGGAGTGGCAATAAAGGCTGCGTCGATGCTCTTGCCGATTTTATCGAACATGACCCGGTAATCAGTAAAGACCTCGACCTTGTCCGGGTCCTGCCCCTTCTTCTGAAGCCACCGCTTGACGACCGCGTGGCGCCTCTCGTCGGGATCGACCAGGGCCACCACATTGTCCTTGCTCTCGTTGACCAGCCAATCCAGGTGGGTCATCGCCCGTCCGCCGCACCCGATCTGCGCGCAATTCAATTTTCTGCCGGCATCTTGGGCCAGCAGATTTGGGAAACTCAACAAATGGCTGGCGGAGAGGGTGCCAGCCGTTGCGAGAGAGCGTTTGAGAAACAAGCGGCGATTTATAATAGATTTCATGGACTCAGTTAAGCGGCGGTATTGTTACGACACCGGCGGTTTCCAGGCAATCCGAATCAAAACCGGTAGCCCAGGATGAGTTGGACGATCAAATCGTCGGTGGTATTCGTCAGACCGAAGCCAACCCGAAGTTAAACGCCAAATCAGGGGCGAGATTCAGGTCGAGTGTGGGGAATATCTGGTGCTGTTGTTCATCCCAGGGGCCGAAGCCGCCGACCTCTCCCAGGGAACTATAGTATTCGATTCCAACATCGACGACATAAAAGCCCGTCTCGAACCAGGGGGTAATGCCCTCGGTAATTTCGAGGGTCTCATGGAAGGCTTGCTGGTCTGGAAGCACGCCATTGATTGTCTGTTGCTGGCCATCCACGGTATAATTGCTGTGCAACTCGACCATCGTGCGGCCTGCGGCGACGGTGTCTGACCCATAGAACTGTATCTCGTAATTATCCTGAGCCTTTGCCGCCATTGGAAAGAGAAACGGGCCAGCCGCCAGACCACCAACCAAGGCGATGCCGAAAGGACGTTCTAAAGGAGATTGCAGGGCTGCTCTTTACACTCTGGCTGCGCGGTTGCCAATGCCTCCGTTTCGCTGGTTGCTTGGGCACGATTCGGCGCTATGCTGAGGCGCATGAGCAAAGCAAGGAAACTTCTGCACACGCGTTATCGGGTCGATGACCTGGAAAAAACCGTCAAATTCTACCGGGAGGCGCTTGGACTCGAGGAAGTGCGCCGACACAAATCGCCGCGCGGGTCGGAATTGGTGTTCCTCAAAGCGCCAGAGAGCGAAGAACTAATCGAGTTGTGCCATTTTCCGGCGGGAGGTCCCGTCAAGGTTCAGCCGGATTTGACTCACCTGGCATTTGAAGTGGACAGCCTGGAGGCTTTCGGCAAACACCTGGCCGGCCTTGGAATAAAGTATTCGGATGGGCCACACCTCAAACCGGACGGCGGCGGGATAGCTTTTATAGATGCGCCGGAGGGTTATGAGGTGGAATTGATTCAGATGGCCAAATCGGGCCCGGACTATTGAGCTGGGCATGTGAAGCTTCGCGCCGGCCAATTCGAGTTCTCCTTCCCCCGCCCTGCGCTGGTGATGGGGATTGTCAATGTGACTCCGGACTCCTTTTCCGATGGGGGCCATTTTTTTGAGCCGCAAGCGGCTGCCGACCATGCTTTGCGACTGGCCGAGGAAGGGGCGGACCTGATTGATATTGGAGGCGAATCCTCCCGTCCGCGAGCGGTCCCGGTGGGGGAGCAGGAAGAATTGCGGCGGGTGATGCCGGTGTTGGAGCGGCTGAAAGGCCGGCTCAAGGTCCCCATCTCAATTGATACGGTCAAGCCGGGGGTTGCCCGAGAGGCGCTGCGGGCCGGGGCCAGCATCATTAATGATATCGGCGCCAACCGAACGGACCCGGCGATGTGGCGCCTGGCCGCAGAGAGCGGCTCGGGTTATATTTGTGTGCATATGCAAGGAACGCCTCAAACGATGCAGCTTAACCCCTGTTACACCGATGTTGTCGGGGAGGTAGAGTCCTTTTTTTTTCAGCATTTGGAACAATTGCGCCATTGCGGAGTGGGGCAGGAACAAATTATACTTGATCCAGGCATCGGCTTCGGCAAGACACTCGAGAATAACCTCGAGCTGCTGGCAGCGGTGAAGCGGTTTGGGCGCCTGGAACGGCCCTTGCTGCTGGGGGTCTCGCGCAAGTCATTTTTGAGCAAGTTGCCAGGGGCCCGGCCCGGGGCGCCGCTAGCGGGGGCTCTGGCCTGCGCGTGCCTGGCTGTTGAGGCAGGGGCGAGCATCATCCGGGCCCACGAAGTTGCGGAGACGGCGCAGGCACTTGGCGCGGCGCAGGCCGTGCTGCGGAAACGCAAAGAATAATGTGGCACATTGCACAGAACGGTTGGCGGCCCGCAGTCGAGGTCTTGATCCTGACTGTGGGCATCTACTACGCCTTGCGTTTCATCCGCGGCACGCGGGGGGCGCCGGTCGTCACCGGCTTCCTGGTGGTTCTCCTGGCTTTCGTGCTGGTGAGTTCGTTGCTCAAGCTCAAAGTCCTCCAGTACCTCTTGGGCGCTTTTTCCGCCTTCTTCGTTTTGGCTGTGCTGGTGATCTTCCAGCCCGAATTGCGCCGGATGCTGGCTGAGTTGGGGAAGTTTCCTTTGTTTGCCACCGCGCACGAGCAGCGGGAGAATATCGAGATTATTATTCAAACTGTCGAGCGCCTGGCCGATGTGCGCATCGGCGCGCTGATTGCCATCGAGCAAACCATCCATCTCCAGGAGGCGGTCGAATCCGGCATCGTCGTGGACTGCGAGGCCACCCCGGAGATGCTCGAGACAATTTTTTTTCCAAATAACGCGATTCACGATGGCGGGGTGATCCTGAAGGGAGACCGGATTGCATGCGCTGCTTGTATCTTTCCCCTGACGCAGCGGCAGGACCTGAACAAATCGCTGGGCACCCGGCACCGGGCGGCCATCGGACTGAGCGAGGAAACCGACGCGGTGGTGGTGGTGGTCTCCGAAGAGACCGGCGCGGTCTCCTATGCTTTCAACGGTCAATTGGTCCGGGGCGTAACTTCCGAAGAACTGCGCGCGTTTCTGACATCGGTGCTGGTTACCCCGACAGCGCGCTCGCGCAATTTGATGGGGTGGGTCCGCTCCTGGCGGGGCGAGCGCGCTCCCTCGGCCCCCGTGGCCCTGGTGCGGACCGATACTCCTGAGGCTCCCTCGGCGCCTACGACCAGCACCAGCACCACCATCGCCAAATGATCCCTTTGCTGCGCCACATTTTTGTCCAGGATTTTTGGCTCAAGCTCTTCTCATTTGCTTTGGCAGTCCTGATTTGGTTCATCGTCAACATTGCCCTGCAAAAGGAAGTTATCCCCCGTCAATCCTTGACTCTCTCGCTGCCGGAGCGGGTGGTTTTTTCGAATCTTCCAGTGGTGATTTTGTCTTCGGCAGAAGACGTTCGGAGCATGCACGTGAATCCCAAGGAAGTGGAAGTGACCGTGGAAGGGGACCCGAAGCTGATCAAGCAACTGCAGGGAAAGGATATCCGCGTGCTGGTGGATTTGACGGGCATCGAGGCCGCCCACGACCTGCGCAAGCGCATTGAAGTGACCGCTCCCGCCGGAATTACCCTGGACAAGGTCGTGCCCGACGAGGTGCAAGTGATTTTCCCAGCTAAAGGAGAATCCGCCGGGTCATGAACGCGCCAAAGAAAATCTTCGGGACTGACGGTGTACGCGGGACCGCTAATATCGAACCCGTGACAGCCGAGACCGCCCTGAAGCTGGGCCGGGCGGCTGGGCACGTATTCAAGAACCTGCAATCGCAGCCGCGGGGCCGGGGGCGGCACAAGATTGTGTTGGGCAAGGACACGCGGCTTTCGGGTTACATGCTCGAGAACGCCCTCTCGTCGGGCATCCTATCGATGGGAGTGGATGTGCTGTTCATCGGGCCGCTGCCGACGCCGGGTGTGGCCTATGTGACGCGCAGCTTGCGCGCCGATGCGGGCATCGTCATCACCGCCTCGCATAACCCATACGACGATAATGGCATCAAATTTTTCAGGGCAGACGGCTATAAACTCGACGATAAAATCGAATTCGAGATCGAGAACCTGGTCTTTAACGGCGGCATCCAGGACATCCGTCCGACCGCTGATGCCGTCGGCAAGGCCGTGCGCATCGAGGACGCCCTGGGCCGGTATATCGAACACGCCAAGGCCTCGTTCCCGCGGGGATTGACCCTCGAAGGGATGCGCATCGTGGTGGATTGCGCCCATGGCGCGGGCTATAAATCCACTCCCTGCGTGTTGCGCGAATTAGGGGCCGACGTCATCACTTACGGCAATCAGCCCGACGGCAAAAACATCAACAAAGATTGTGGTTCGATGCATCCCAATCTCATGTGCCAGAAAATCTGGGAGCACCGGGCCGATGCGGGCATTGCGCACGATGGCGATGCGGACCGCGTCCTGTTGTGCGATGAAAACGGCAGGCTGATCGACGGGGACGATATTCTGGCAATTGCGGGGCTGGATTTTCTCGAACAGGGCGCGTTAAGCGAGAAAACGGTGGTTTCAACGGTGATGAGCAATGCGGGTTTAGACGCTGTTATACAAGCCGCAGGCGGCAAGGTGGTCCGCACGACTGTGGGTGATAAAAGCGTGATCGATGAGATGTTGCGCAACCGGTTCAACCTGGGCGGCGAGCAGAGCGGCCACATCATCTTCCGCGATTTCAGCACGACAGGGGACGGCCTGGTGGCGGCGCTGCAAGTCCTGCGCATTATGAAGACCAAGAATGCCCCGCTTTCCCAGCTCGCCAAATGCTGGACTCGATTCCCCCAACTTGTTACAAATATCGTCGTCCGCGAAAAACGGCCCTTTGAACAATTGGATAACGTGCCTAAACTGGTGGCGGAAGCCGAAGCGGAATTGAAGGGCCAGGGCGGCCGGGTGCTGTTGCGCTACTCAGGCACCGAGCCCAAGGCGCGCTTACTGTTGGAGGGGCGCGAGAACGCCGCGCTGGAAAAGTGGTCTCAAAGAATTTCCGAAGCAGTCAAACGCCAGGTGGGCGCCTGAAGGGGCCCGGAACCGGTTTAAACCAATAACACGGAGACAAGGAAAATATGAAGGCAGACGGCGGACAGGAAATGCTCGATATGCAACGCTCGTTTCCTCCTCGAGTGGCGGGGCTTTACGAGTCCACAGACCAGCGGCTGAATCCAAGAGGCCCAGCCCTAGGCCAGGGCGCCGGCATGCATCATGGGCTGGCCAGTTACTGGCGTTTTCTGGTGGCGGGGCTTGTCAAACACCATCAAACGGGCGCTCTTTTGCCTTCCCAGCGGTTCCTCATCCACCAAATGATTGCGCCGATTCCGGCCAATTATCGCGGTCACATTCTCGAACTGGGCGCCGGCACCGGGGCCCTCACCCAGCGCCTGGCTGCCCGCTGCCCCAAAGCGCGTCTGCTGGCCTGCGAAATCAATCCCGTCCTGGCGCGCGATATTGAGACCCGCCTCGCGATGGCCGGTGTTGGACGAAAGGTCCACGTTATCTCCCAACCCGCCCAGCAGATGCTGGCGGCTATTGCCCAAAAAGAACTCGAACAACCCGATTTCATTCTGTCGGGCATTCCCCTGGGCAATCTGGGAAAAGAAGACGCCCTTGCTCTTATCCAGAGCATTCACCTGGCGCTCGCCCCGGGAGGCATCTACATCCAATTCCAGCATTCGCTGCTCGACCGCAAGAAGATTAAAGCGACGTTTGCTAAAATGCGCACTCTGCCGGTTTTGCTCAATTTGCCGCCTGCGGTCGTCTATTACGCTCAGAAGTCAGTTCATTGATTTCGTTTCCTTCTGTTTAAAATCTTCTGCAACCTCATCCGTCATTTTTAGCCGTTGCCGATAATCTTTGCCTCTGACAATCTCTGCGGTAATGAACGAATGGCTGGCTCAGTACCGCGCGGCACAGAAGGCGGCGCTCGATTCCATTCCCTTGGAACGGGTGGGGCAGCTTATTCACCGGCTCCAAACCGCCCTGCAGCAAGACCGGCACCTCTTTGTTTTTGGCAACGGGGGCAGCGCCGCCAATGCCTCGCATTTTGCGACTGACCTGGGCAAAGGCGCCTCAGACAAGCTCGCCGGTCGATTTCGAGTGTTGTCGTTGAATGACAATGTGTCGTGGCTGACGGCCCTGGCCAACGATTACGATTACGAAGATGTGTTCGTGCGCCAATTACATAACTATGGAAAGCCAGGCGACATCGCGATGGGTCTGAGCGTGAGCGGCAACTCGCCTAATTGCGTGAAGGCCTTGGAATGGGGGAAAGCTCATCAACTCCACACGGTTGCGCTGGTGGGGGCTCAAGGCGGGCGCATGGCGCAGGTGGCCGAGGAGGTCATTGTCATCCAGGACACTCATTATGGCCGGGTCGAGGACGCCCAGATGGGCATCTGCCACATGCTTTGCTATGCTTTCATGGAAGGCAAAGCGGGCTAACGGAACATGCGTCAGATAAGGGGTTTGACTTGGGGCAGATGCAATCTTAGATTCCTGCGAACATGTTAGCGGCTGATTCCAAAGTTGTGTCCGCATCCACAGCGGATACTCTCTCCGCCGAAGCGGTTCAACCATGGAAGCAGATCATTGACCCGGTTGAGCCGTTCCTCGAGGCGGTCAACCGGCGTTTGGCCCAGCAGGTTGATGCCTTTGACCCGGAACTCGCCCCTTACGCCGATTACGCCATCAACGGTCAAGGCAAACATTTGCGCCCTGCCCTGGTTGCCTTAACGGCTAATGCCTTGGGTAAAGCAACGGATGCTCATGTCACCGTCGCGGTCATCATCGAGATGGTCCACCTGGCAACCTTGGTCCATGACGACGTCATGGATGAGGCTGAGATTCGAAGAAACCGCCTCACGCTGGCCGCCAACTGGGGCAATGAAATCGCTGTTTTATTCGGGGATTGCCTCTTTGCGCGGGCATTGAGCCTGGCGGCCAGTTTTCCGGCGCCCGATATCTGCCGCGCGGTCGCTATGGCCACCAATACGGTCTGTTCGGGGGAAATCCTCCAGACGCAGCATCGGCGCGATTTCCAGTTTAACCGGACAAAATATTTCCAGGTGCTCGAAATGAAGACGGCTGAATTGTTCGCCCTTTCATGCGAACTCAGCGCATTTCTGAGCGGGGCAAATGCGGCCCAGCGCGATGCCTTGCGCCGGTTTGGGTTGGCTTTTGGCACCGCTTACCAAGTCTATGATGATTGCATCGATTTGTTCGGCTCGGAGGCCGCCGCCGGCAAATCCCTGGGGACGGATTTGGCCAAAGGCAAGCTCACCTTGCCTGTATTGCTGGTGTGGGAACGGGCAGATACCGCAGATCGGGCGCGCCTCGAGGGTTTGGTGCGCAGTTGGCAGGCTGGCTCGATGAAAGGTGTTGGAAAGCTCTTAGCCAAGTACGAGACACTCGGCCCCTCATTAAATATCGTGCGGCAATACCTTGAGGACGCCCGGCAAACCCTTGCTGGGTTGCCGGTTTCCAACGGCCAAACCGGTTTGGTCGCTCTAGCGGATTACCTCGCCCGTCAAACCAACGAATTGGGGGCTGTGTCTGAGTCCAGTCTATGATTATGACCGAACCAGTCAGGCGCAAGGGACCCAGTGAACCGGAAAGCCCGGCGCCCGCACCTGTGCCCGAGGAGATGGAGTTGGTCAAACGGGCCCGCAAAGGGGATTTGGGCGCCTACGATGATTTGGTGCGACGCTACCAGGAACGCATCTACGCGACCGTTTACCACATGACCTCCAATCATGAGGATGCCAATGACCTGGCTCAAGAGGCCTTCATTAAGGCCTTCCACGCCCTCAAATCATTCAAAGGCGGCTCCAGCTTTTACACCTGGGTTTATCGCATTGCCGTTAATAAAACCATTAACTTCCTCAAACAACGCAAGAATAGAGCCCAAATTAGCCTCGATGATCTCGATTTCAATGCCGAACACGACCCAGACCTGATGGCCTTGATTTCCGACAAGACGCCGCGGCGCGAGGTGAATTTGATCGAATTGCAGGAAAAATTGAACGAGTCCATGCAGAAGCTGTCAGAACCTCATAGATTGGTTGTGACATTGCACGATGTGCAGGGTTTATCACATGAAGAGATTGCCGAAATTATGGACTGCAATATTGGAACCGTGCGGTCCCGGCTCTTTTACGCTCGCCAGCAACTCCAGGCATACTTGTCCGATTATTTGAAATGACTTTATGAATCCTGAGCAGGACAACTTCCAACCTTTGCGCCGGCTGCTCGTCTTGAAACGCTACGAGCAGCCCTCTGCCGGGTATTTTGACACGTTCTCAACCCAGGTTATCGCCCGCATCCGCGCCGGTGAGCCCCTGGCAAACGAGAGTATCCTGGACTGGGTCTCGTGGGATGCCCCTTGGCTGCAACGGCTTTTGGCCGCATTGGAAGCCAAACCGCTGGTCGCCGGCGCCTTTGCGATGGGTATCTGCGGGATGCTGGTCGCTGGTGTTGTTTTCTCAGAGAAGGCCGATACCGCCTCCTTCGCTATTGTGCCACCGGGCCAGAACAATGTGCCCATCGCCAATTTAGCTGCAACCCCAGCTCCTAATCCCCTCTTCGAGCAGCCCACCGTCACCGCCGTTTCCAGCACCGCAGGTGTCCTTGCTGAGCCGGGGCGCGTTTCACTCTTCCAACCCTTCAAACCGGAAGCTAAGCCGTTATTTGAACGCGCCAGCGGTACGGTTGTGGTCCCGGTTGGAAACTGACCTGCTCAACCCCAGCCCGCCCAGAGTCCGTAGCAGCCGACGTCAGGAAGCTCTGGCTTTTATTGGGGCCTCTGATTGTTTTACGGAGGCGCTGAGAATCCTGCAGACCCGCGTGCATTAAAAAATGGAAAATGCTCAATGCATAATGCTCAATGAGGGTTGATTGCACATCACAAAAGTGCTTCAAGAACCTCCGTTCTCTCCGTTTCCTCCTGTTTCTTTCTGCATGTTTCCCTCTAGGAGGACTGCCGCAGCCCAAGACGCTTGCCCATTCCATAGAACCAGCTTTAATCTCACCTCATGAGTGAGGCTCGCGAAGTGGTGATTCTGATAGCTGAAGACGACGCCGGCCACGCGCGGTTGATTGAGAAAAATCTGACGCGTGGGGGCCTGCACAACAAGATCGAGCGCTTTGCCAATGGGCAAGCGGTATTGGACTTCCTGTTCCGGCGCGGGGCCGGGTCGCACCGGGCGCATGACACACCCTACCTCCTGCTGCTGGATATTCGCATGCCGCAGGTCGATGGAGTTGAGGTGCTGCGCCAGATCAAAGAGAACCCCGAACTGCGCAAAATCCCAGTCATCATGCTCACCACCACAGACGACCCGCGCGAGGTCGAACGTTGCCATGCCATCGGCTGCGCCAGTTATATCGTCAAGCCGGTCGATTATGATAAGTTCGCAGAAGCGATCAAAAGCCTGGGCCTGTACATCTCTCTGGTAAAAGTCCCGGAGATCGACGGCAACTCCTGAGCAAAGTCAGACGCGTCTTCCGAAGCTGGAACCCTCTCAAACCCCATGCGCCTGCGAACGTCTTTCAAAAATGTTCAGGCTGCTTATCCTCCTCGTTCTAGTAAACTGGCAGCCAAGTTTCCTCACATGCGTCGGAAAGCAATTCCCTCTCCTCCTTTGGAGGAGAGGGCTAGGGAGAGGAGGCCCTCTGTCTCGAAACTTCTCTGTTATAGTACTAGTCATTGCTTTTCCCGCAGTTCGACTACGAGGGTGCGCTCGACCGGATTCTTCAGGGCTGTGCGACTCTCATTAACACCCCGCTTCAGCGGGGTGTTGGCGGACCCGAGCAGCAAAGGAAACCGTTTTCAACGGTTTCCTGCCTTGCGCTCCTATCTGTGGAGCGACACGGACTCAAGTGGCATGAGGAGGCTGAAACCATTTACCAAACACGCTTTGATGCGCCGACCGGCTCCATGAATGCCCGGACCGGCAAGCAGCAAGGCCAGGCGACCGTGTTCATCGTCGATGATGACCGCGGGTTGGTGCGCCTTATCCAAAAGGCCCTCCAGCGCGAAGGGTTCTCCACCGCTGCCGCCCTCTCGGGCAAAGAGGCCCGGGACTGGCTGGCGCGCGATCAGGTCGAGTTGATGTTGCTGGACCTGAAGCTTCAGGATATTGACGGCAAACAACTCGTTCAGCAACTCACCGCCGATAACCGCTGTCCGCCTTTCATCATCATTACCGGTCAGGGCGACGAGCGCGTCGCGGTTGAGATGATGAAACGCGGCGCCCGGGATTATCTGGTTAAGGATGTCGATTTCCTCCAGTTCGTCCCGGAAGTAGTCAAACGGGCCCTGGACCAGCTCACCAACGAGCGCCGGCTTGCCGAAGCCGAGGAGCAGGTGCGCGTGGTGCGCAGCGTGGTCGAGCAGGGCTTCAGCGCCGTCTTAATCACCAACGCCGAAGCGCCCGACCCCAAGGTGGTCTATATCAATCCAGCCTTTGCTCAGGCCACAGGCTACGCCCCGGAGAAAGTCATTGGCCGCCCCTTGAGCGCCTTAAGCGGCCTCTCACAGGTCTCCGCAAGATTGCGCGCCGGCTTGCCCCAGGGTGTTCCCGCCCTCGAAGAGCTTTCCACCTACCTCACCCCTCAGGGCGAGCGCTGGGGCGAGTGGCGCATCGGGCCCGTGCGCGACCAGTCCGGAAAGCCAACTCACTGGCTCATCATTTTCCGCGATGTTACCGAGCGCAAAAGGCTCGAACGCGAAGTCCTGGAAATCAGCGACCAGGAGCGCCGCCGCATCGGCCAGGACCTCCACGACGGCATTTGTCAGCACCTGGCCGGCATCGAGCTGATGAGCCAGGTTCTCGAACAAAAGTTGGCCCCCAAATCCAAGGCCGACGCCGCGCGCGCGGGTGAAATTGCCCGGCACGTCCGCGAAGCCATCGGCCAAACCCGTTCCCTGGCGCGCGGCTTGTCCCCAGTCACCATTGAGACCGAAGGGTTGGCCTCGGCCCTCGAGGAACTGGCCTCCAGCGCGCAGAAGATGTTTGGGGTTTCATGCCGTGTTGAAGCCCCGCACCGCAGTCCGCCCTGTGCCCCTGCCGCCGCCACTCACCTTTATCGTATCGCCCAGGAGGCCGTCTCCAATGCCATCCGCCATGGCAAAGCCACTCATATTGTCATCCGTATGGAATCCGACCCCGAGCGCCTCCTGCTGACTGTCATCGACAATGGCAACGGCTTTTCCCAAACTCTCCCCAAGCAAAACGGAATGGGTTTGCGCATTATGCAACATCGCGCCGGGCTGATTGGAGGGCGGCTCTCCATCGAGCCGAATGTCCAGGGCGGCATGCGCGTGACCTGCTCGCTCCCTCTGCGCCCTCCGATTCAAAAGGAATCCTGATGAAAACGGGCGCAACAGGCCGGAAACGCATCCTCATTGTCGATGACCACCCTATGATGCGCGAGGGCCTGGCCCAGTTGATCGAACACGAACCGGACTTGCTGACCGGCGGCCAGGCCGAAAATGCCACCCAAGCCCTCAGCGCCCTCTCCAAGCAACTCCCCGACCTGATTCTGGTCGATATCTCCCTGCCCGATCGCAGCGGGCTGGAACTCATCAAGGACATCCATACCATCCACCCGAACCTCCCCATCTTGGTCGTCTCGATGCATGACGAAGCCCTCTATGCCGAACGCGTCCTGTGCGCCGGCGGACGTGGTTATATTATGAAACAGGAAGGGGGCAAAAAGCTGATGGACGCCATCCGCCAGGTCTTGGCCGGCAAAATCTATGTCAGCGATAAAATGTCGGCCCAAATCCTCGAGGCATTCTCCGGCCATCGCGCCCCAGCGACCCGCTCACCCATCGAGCAACTCTCCGACCGTGAATTCGAGGTCTTCGAACTCATTGCCCGCGGCCAGGGCACACGCCAGATAGCCGAGCACCTTCACCTGAGCATCAAAACCGTCGAGGTCCATCGCGCCAATATCAAAAAAAAGCTCCAACTCCATACAGGTACCGACCTCGTCCGTTATGCTATCCGCTGGGCAGAAGCCCGGAATCCGTAGTTTTTACCAGGTTTGCACGCTTCTTGCTCTTAGAGGTTTCGGCCTCGCGAACCCAGGTATGCTTTCTGCGGTCAAAGTTTAAACCGCGTCGAGTTCAGGCGATTATGAGAGTCACAGTCAGAAAGATCCTGCTACTGGATGGCAACTGTCTCAGAACGAGACAGCGGCCGGCTCATTGTGCCTTGGCCGAAAGCGCACAGAGCTTGCCCTGTGAGACCGCGAGCCGGGCAACCCCATGAATATCCTAATCGTCGATGATGACCGGATTTGCAGGATGGCCCTCGAGAGAAGCCTGAAACGGCTCGGCCATGCAGTCACCCTGGCCGCCGATGGTCTGGAGGCCTTAACCCTTTTCGATAAAGGCAGTGTGCCCGTAGTTATCTCGGACATGCTCATGCCGGAGATAGACGGACTGGACTTGTGCCGGCGGATACGCCAAGCCAATCGTTCTCATTATACTTACTTCATCTTGCTGACGATGGTGGGCGGAAAATCCAGCTACCTCGATGGCATGGCCGCCGGGGCAGATGACTTTATTACCAAACCATTTGATCAAGAGGTTCTGGCCGCCCGGCTGGTGGTGGCTGAACGCATCTTGAGCCTCCAATCGCAGGTAAAGCAATTGGCCGGCATGCTTCCCATCTGCTGCCTCTGCAAAAAGGTGCGGGATGACCAGAATTATTGGCATCAGGTCGAAACCTTTGTTGCCGAGCACACCGACGCCCGCTTCACCCACAGCTATTGTCCGGATTGTTTCAACAAGCTCAAAAGCGAAATCGATGCGCTCGAGCCCACGCCGGCGGCAAGCACCCAACCGCCATGAAGCTCAGACGCCCTCCGAAACCCAAGCAGCCCTTCCCGGGCATAACCGCTGCCCTAAGCAGGAACATTGGCCGCCGAACTCCGCGCGGCGCTTCCTCCGCACAGCCTTTGCTCAAAGCCACCAACGGCGTCGAGGCGCGCATCGAGGCCTTCTCCCAATTGGGCCACCGCCTTGCGGTGGCCAAAACGGCCCGGGCCGCCGCACAAATCATTGTGGATGTTGCAGACAAGTTGCTTGGCTGGGATTCTTGCAGCTTTTCTCTTTATTCAGCGCAGCAAGATGTCCTTCGGAGCGTGCTGAGCGCAGATGTTGTCAATGGGCGGCGCGCGGAGAATCTGGCTGAGTTTCCGGCCTTTCATCAGAAACCGCCATCCCCGCTGGTGCGCCGCGTTCTCCAACAGGGTGGCCAACTGCTCTTGCGCACACAAGCCGGCCGCCTGCTGCCTGATGCCGTGCCTTTTGGCGACGTCACGCGGCCTTCCGCATCCCTTTTGTTTGTGCCCGTCAAAAGCGGCGCAAGTGTCATTGGCATTCTATCGATTCAAAGCTACACCTCTGCCGCCTACGATCAGCATAGCCTCGAAACCCTGCAAGCCCTGGCCGATCACTGCGGCGGCGCCCTCGACCGAATCCAGGCCCAGGAATCCCTCCTCCATCGCGCCGAGAGAGATAAGCTCGTCTCCACCTTGTCCGCCAGCTTCATCAACCTGCCTCCGCGCCAAACAGACACCGCCATTGGACGCGCTCTGGAAATTATCGGCACCTTCACCGGCGCCGACCACTCTTGTCTCTATTGCTTAACCCCAGACTCCCGCACCGCACAGAACACACACCAATGGTCCGCAAAGGGCGTTGCTACCCACATCGCCCGGCTCAATGTCTTCGCCTCCCAACCGTTCTCCTGGTTTAAGGACAAGTTTACCAGCTCCGAGCTGGTCAACCTGCCCGACATGCAGGATTTGCCCCCTGAGGCACAGGCCGAACGAGAGCTTTTTCATGCACTCCAGATAAAATCACTTTTGGCCGCCCCGCTGGTTTACGGAGATTCGCTCATCGGGGTTTTGACATTGGACACTACCCGTGAGGAACGGTTGTGGAGCGAAGATGACGTGGGATTATTGGCCATGACAGGCCAGGTTTTGGCCAATGCCCTCCAGCATAAACGTGCCTCCGAACGCATTCTGCGTCTGAACCGGCTTTATTCGGTCCTGAGCAAAATCAATGAACTAATTGTTCGTTCGCCTTCGCCCGAGGTCCTTTATCAGCAGGCCTGCCGCATTGCCGTCAAAGCCGGACTGTTCCGATTGGCCTGGGTTGGGGCGCCGGACCTGGCTACCGGCATGGTCAAGCCTCTCGCCCATTTCGGCTTTCACCCAGGTTACCTTCGGAACTTGCGGGTCTCGACCGCCGCCGACCAACCCGAAGGCCTTGGTCCTGCGGGCACAGCGATTCGAGAGGGAAAATACCAGGTTTGCAACGACGTGCAGGCCGATCCACGGGTCGCCCCCTGGCGTTCAGCCATGGCAGAGTATGGATACCGTTCAGTTGCTGCCTTTCCATTACGCTTCAAAAGCGGCCCCAATGGTGTCCTGGCTCTCTATAGCGCCGAAGCGCACTGCTTTGATTCCGAAGACATCAAACTGCTCGAACAACTGGCTAACGACCTCGCCTTCGCAACCGAGTTCTTTGCGCAGCGTGAAGAGCTCCAACTCCAGGGCGCCGCCCTCGAATCCGCCGCCAATGGGATTCTCATTACCAATCCACAGGGAACCGTTTTGTGGCACAACACCGCCCTCACCCGGCTCACCGGCTACAACTCCCAGGACCTCGTCGGAAAAAACGTCAGCGTCCTCAAGTCCGGCGAGCATGGGCCGGAGTTTTACCGCGTGCTCTGGGGAACAATTAGTTCAGGGAAAGTTTGGCGCGGAGAGATAATCAACAAACGGAAGGACGGCAGCCTCTATAGCGAGGAGATGACCATCACCCCGGTTCGCAATGAGAGCGGCATCATCACCCATTACATCGCTATCAAACAGGACATCGGCCAGCGCAAGGAACTCGAAGAGCAACTGCGCCAGGCCCAGAAAATGGACGCCATTGGCAAATTGGCCGGGGGCATTGCTCACGATTTCAACAATCTCCTCGCCGTTATCCGTGGCAATGCTGAATTGATTCTCATGGAACCAGCCCATCTCAACAGTGAGAATGTCGAGTGCCTGGGACAGCTTACCACAGCGGCGGAGCGGGCCGCCAACCTCACCCGCCAATTGCTTACCTTCAGCCGCAAACAGGTCATGCAGCCCCAGGTCCTGGACCTCAATGATGTCGTGGGCAACCTCACCAAAATGCTCAAGCGCATTATCGGTGAGGACATTCAATTGCAATGCACCTATGCAGCCCGGCTTCCTGCCATCCGCGCCGATGCGGGCATGATCGAGCAAGTGCTGGTCAACCTTGTCGTCAATGCCCGTGATGCCATGCCCAAAGGCGGCCAGCTCGTCATTGCCACTGAATCGGCGGCCTTCACCGAGGACTCCCTTTCCAGCCATGCCGAGGCCCGCCCCGGGCAGTTCGCCGTCCTCACTGTGCGTGACTCGGGCACCGGCATTGCCCCGGAGCATTTACCCAGGATATTCGAGCCCTTTTTCACCACCAAAGTGGCCGGCAAAGGCACCGGTCTTGGTCTGGCTACCGTTTATGGCATCGTCGCCCAGCACCAGGGCTGGCTCGATGTCAACACCCAGCCGGGCGTCGGTTCCACTTTCCGCGTCTTCCTCCCAGGTGTGGACGCTCCGGTGACTCAACCGCAGGAAGAGCCGACCCAAACAAAACCGCCGGGCGGAACGGAAACCATTTTGCTGGTCGAAGACGACGACTCGGTTCGCGCCTTGACACTTCGGATTCTGGAAAAGCACGGCTATCGGGTGCTCGAGGCCCCTTCCGGGGCCGAGGCGCTCCGGCTTTGGCTCTCCCGCGCCAAGGAACTGGACCTGTTGTTGACGGATGTGGTGATGCCGGGCGGCGTTACCGGTCGCGAATTGGCCGAACGACTGCTCCTCGAGAAGCCCGGGCTCAAAGTCGCTTTTATGAGCGGCTATAGCGGCGATTTACTCGGCACAAATACCGAGTTCGTCCGGCGCATCAATGCCCGATTTTTGGCTAAACCTTGCAACCCATCGCGCCTGCTGGACACCATCCGTTCCTGCCTCGATGGAGCCTTTCATCCCTCATAATTCCTCCTTCATACTTTCCAAAACATTCTCCTTGCCTCTCCCCGCTTTTGGAAAACATGCTCTTTGGCTGAGACAGATGACTGACATAAAAATCCAAACCGGCTCGCGGGTGCGCTGGTGGAGGGCTCTCCAACGTTTGTTGTTGGTTGTCCTCTTGGCCTTTGCAATTGGGGCGGTTCTGAATCGTCTGTCCGCCTCGTTTGACCGCTCATCGCGCCCCGCCGGCTTCACCCGGGGAGTCTTACAGGGCGCATTGATGCCGATGTCGCTCCCGAACCTGCTGGTCGGGCGGAACGTGACCATCTACTCTCAAAATAACACTGGTGTGAGCTACAAACTGGGCTACACCACAGGCGTCAACACCTGCGGCGCCATTTTCTTTGGCCTCCTCTTCTGGCGTTTAAGCCGCTGGCGCAGGACCAAAAATGGCGGCTAACCGCAACGAGCAAATCATGTGTAAGTGTGCTGCCGGACCTTCTCCCCCCTTCCGACTCGCCGCGCTGTCGCGCCATCGCAGAGGTCCCTCTGTCCACCCCACCATCAGTAACCGCTCTTGCCAAGCTCCACTCCAACACCTAGCTTTCGGCTCCCGGATATGGAAAAACTCGTCATCATCGGCTCCGGATGCGCCGGCCTGACTGCTGCCTTGTATGCGGCGCGGGCCAATCTGCGTCCCTTGGTTATCTCTGGCCGCCAGCCGGGCGGCTTGCTCACCACCACCACCGTTGTCGAGAATTATCCCGGATTCCCCGAAGGGATTGACGGTTACGAACTCATGGTCCGGATGCAGAAACAAGCCGAACGCTTCGGCGGCCGTGTGCAATTCGGCGTCCTCGAGGCCGCCGATTTAGGTCGCCGGCCTTTTGCCCTTACGGTCGATGGCCAACGCGTAGAAACCGACACCCTCATCATCGCCAGTGGGGCCGCTCACCGGCACCTCGAACTCGAGAGCGAGCTCAAGCTCGAGAACAAAGGCGTCACCTATTGCGCCACCTGCGACGGTGCCCTGCCCAGGTTCCGCAACAAACCTTTGGTGGTTGTCGGCGGTGGCGATTCCGCCTGTGAAGAGGCGATGTATCTGACTCGTTTCGGCTCGACAGTGCACCTCGTCCATCGCCGGGATGCCCTGCGCGCCTCCAAGATTATGGTTGAGCGTGCCTTATCCAACCCGAAGATCAAACCGATTTGGAATTCCGTCGTTACCGAGGTGCTGGATGTTCAACAGGGAACCGTGACGGGCGTGCGCCTCAAGGATGTCAAAACCGGCAGCCAAAGCACGGTCGATGCCGCGGGTGTGTTTGTTGCCATCGGCCATATACCCAGCACGCAACTTTTTAAGGGCGTTATCGATATGGACGCCGACGGTTACATTCTACCCAAGCGGGGCACAGCGACGAATGTGCCCGGAGTATTTGTCGCCGGGGATTGCGCCGACCGTGTCTATCGCCAGGCAGTCACTGCCGCCGGCCAAGGCTGTGCGGCGGCCATCGAGGTCGAACGATTCCTGGCTGCCAGAAACGAGTGAGCTTTCTGTTGCTCTTGCTTCTTTCAGGTGCGCCTGGCCGGGCAGGCGAACCGCCCCTTATCCCCATCGGGACAGATGCCTACCGCCTTTGGGAGCGCTGGCCCTACCAGCGCATCGGCGCCCGCGCCTATATGCGCAGCACCTATGACCGGCGCGGCGGAAATGAAGGCGCCGACGCCAGCCACTTCCTTTATCAATTAGCCGGCGACCGCAACGTCACCTTGGACCTGCAGGGGCCAGGAATCCTCTACTTCGTCCGCTACAACCATTGGCACGGCAGCCCATGGCATTATGAGGTTGATGGAGCGGACCATGTAATCCAGGAAACCACCACAGCAAACCCGCTTAACCCTGTTCCTGGGTCCATCTTTTTGCCCGAACAAGCCTTCCCGAATCCGCTAACCTGGACCTGGTCATTCACCAAGGGCGCAGATTTGTCCTGGGTACCCATTTCTTTCAGTAAAACCTTTCGGATGGCTTATTCCCAGACTCATTATGGCACCGGTTACTATATTTATCAGCAGTACGTCCCTGGCGCCAAGTTGTCACGTCCCATCGGTTCCTGGTCCGAACGCCGGCGCCCGGAAGCCGGCGTGCTCGAATTGCTCTCCCGTTCCGGCGCCGACCTTGTTCCCCAAGCCGATTCGAAAGAAGGACGCCGCCTCCAGCTCAAAGAACAATCCCAAGACAACCAACTCCTATCAAAGGCCACGCTTCGCATTTTAGACCTGCGGGACGCCCCTGGGATGATTCGTGCCTTGCAGTTTTCGGTATCGCGCGAGCAGGCCCTCGATTTCGGTCGCGCGCATCTGCGCATCACGTGGGATGATGCGCCCTACCCCTCAGTGGATGCGCCTATAGCGCTCTTTTTCGGAGCGGGCACGCTTTATAACAGGGACAATCGGGAATATCTGGTCAAAGCATTCCCGGTGAATGTCCGGTTTGATTCTCGCTCGGTTCTTCTCTCGTGTTTCTTTCCCATGCCTTTTTTCTCTGCCGCCCGAATCGAATTGGTGAATGAATCTGAACATCCTCTGTCGGTGCATTGGTCTATCCGCTATGAACCCTTGAGAGACTCGCCACTTGCTGTCTCTTGCTTCCATGCGACTTATCGCGACCACCCCAATCCCACACCTGGCCGCGACCTGGTCCTGCTGGACACTCGCCAGGTTGAAGGCGGCGGAGAGTGGTCCGGGCATCTCGTCGGCACTTCTTTCATCTTCTCGGATCGCGCGGTGCTTAACACCCTCGAAGGCGACCCGCGCTTCTTCTTCGATGACAGCCAGACGCCCCAGGTCCAGGGCACCGGCACCGAAGAATGGTGCGGCGGAGGCGACTACTGGGGCGGCCGGAACATGACGCTGCCCTTTGCCGGGCATCCCACAGGCGCGCCCAATGCCAAAGAGGCTAAATGCGCCGAGGATGAGATCGAATCGGCTTATCGCTTTTTATTGGCTGACCTGATGCCCTTCGGCAGGAATGCTCGCATCTGCCTGGAACACGGCGGCCAGGACGACTCGACCGAGCATTACCAAACCGTGACTTATTGGTACGGCGTCAATCGTCCCTCGCTCGTTAAAACTGATGAATTGAAGATCGGAGACTCGACGAGCGAACAGGCGCATGGTTACCTGTCACCCCAGGCCTCGGCCCCTTACGAGATTACCTCACGCTATGAGTGGGGCGTCGATACCCTGCACGGCAAAGAGATTTATCCTGCAACCACCGATATCGCCCGCAAAACCACAGGGATTTCTGAGTTTAATCTCAAAATCGAGCCCCACAATTTTGGCGTTCTGCTGCGGCGCAAATTGGATTATCAATTCTCCAATCAACGCGCCGAGGTCTTCGTCGCCCGGACCACCGATGGCCGGCTTGCCGGCAAGTTCAAGCTGGCCGGGGTTTGGTATTTGGCCGGGAGCAGCACCTGCGTTTATTCCAACCCCAAAGATGAACTGGGACTAGCGCAACACATTGTTGAAACATCCAATCGCCGCTTCCGTGATGATGAATTCCTCGTTCCGCTGCGGCTCACCCAAAACCGCTCCGAAATCCGAGTTCGGATTCAATTCAAACCCGTCGCCATTCCTCTCTTTCCCGGCCAACCGCTGCCGGAATTGGCCTGGACCGAGCTGCGGTACGATGCCTACTGTTTCGTGATGCCCGGCAGTTGAACAATTGAACAACAGCTAAAACAGATACAGCGGAGCCTGCAACATGCGCTACAAACGTAATCTGCCGAGGATTTCTCCCTCTTCCCTTCGGGGAACCCCTTCGGATGGGGAGAGGGATTCCTCTGGGTGTAGTCCATTCCACAGGGTCGCCGAAAATCCCGAAGGGATTTTGCCCTCCAGCCCAGGGTTGCTAGGAACGAGCTACCCTGGGTAATCTGAGCGCATCGGCCTCAACTCCGAAGGAGTTGTGCCCCTTAGAATCAAACTAATCCTGTGCTCCGAGAAGCCAAAAACTTCGCGGAACCCAGGATCGACCCTGACACTATCCCAAGAATTTCTTCGCAACCAATGTGGCATTGTGGCCGCCGAAGCCGAAAGAGTTGTTCACAGCCACATCGAGCTTCAGTTGACGCGCCGTGTTGGGCACGTAATCCAGGTCGCATTCCGGGTCGGGCACTTCGTAGTTGATTGTAGGCGGCACAGTCCCGGTTTGGAGGGCCTTGGCGCAGACAATCATTTCGACAGCCCCGGCTGCGCCCAGCATATGGCCGGTGGCGCCTTTGGTGGAGCTGACCGCCACCTTGCGGGCGTATTCGCCAAAAACGGTTTTGACGGCCTGAGTTTCGGCGATGTCGCCCTGGGGCGTCGAAGTGCCGTGCGCGTTGATGTACGAAACATCGGCTGGGTTAAGGCCGGCATTGCGCAAACCCATTCGCATGCAGCGAGCAGCGCCTTCCCCGGAAGGAGCGGGCGCAGTTAAATGATGGGCATCGGCGGTATTGCCGTAGCCGGCCAGCTCACAGTAGATGCGCGCCCCGCGAGCCTTGGCATGTTCGAGTTCTTCCAGGACGACCACCCCGGCGCCTTCGCCCATGACAAATCCATCGCGCTCCTTGTCAAAGGGTCGTGAGGCATGTTTGGGATCGGAATTGCGAGTGCTCATGGCCCGCATGGCGCAGAAGCCTCCAATCCCAATGGGCACAACCGTTGCCTCAGCGCCACCGGCGAACATGATCTGGGCATCGCCCATTTTGATGGTGCGCCAGGCCTCGCCCAGGGCGTGGTTGGCGGTCGCGCAGGCCGAGCAAGTGGCGAAATTGGGTCCGCGCAGGTGGTGGTACATCGAAAATAGCCCCGAGGCCATATTCGAGATGAGCATCGGGATCATGAACGGCGAGAGCCGCCCCGGGCCGCGTTCGAGCAGAATTGTGTGCTGCTCGGTTACGGTTTCCAGCCCGCCAATGCCGGAACCGATGAAAACGCCGGCTTCGTCACGGTTGATACGGTCCAGGTCGAGGCCCGAATCTCGGATGGCCTGCCAGCCGGCGTAAACCCCAAATTGCGAGAAGCGATCCGTGCGCCGGACCTCTTTGGGCGAGGGAAAGGCCGGAGCCGGATCGAACTGTTTTACCTCCGCGGCGATTTGAGTATCGAAGCCCGATGCATCAAAAGACCCGATGCGGTCAATGCCGCATTCCCCGCCAACCAAGCGCTTCCAGAAGCTCTCGACCTCATTGCCCAGGGCCGAGACCACCCCAAGACCCGTGACGACCACCCTGCGTTCTGTCCAGTTGCTCGGCATAAATCAAACGGGGCAGCTCAAGCTGACACCAGTCCAAGCTGCCCCGAAAGTGATCGATTGGCCATTACTTTTGCTGCTGGTCTTCGATATACTTGATGACGTCGCCCACGCTTTGAAGCTTCTCAGCCTGCTCATCTGGAATCTCGTGGCCGAACTCCTCCTCGAGGGCCATGACCAACTCCACCGTGTCCAGCGAGTCGGCGCCCAGATCCTCGATGAATTTGGCGTCCGGAGTCACCTGGTCCGGGTTGACGCCTAACTGCTCGACGATGATGTCTTTGACTCGTTGCTCAATTGATTTCTCAGCCATGGTTAACTCCAGTTCTAAGTTTTGCAGTTGTCTATGCTACCTGCCCGGGAGCGTCAAGCCCTGAAATGGAATTTTTTACATTGCCATTCCGCCATCGACAGTGAGCACCTGCCCGGTGACATAACGCCCGGCGGAACCTGCCAGAAACAACGCCGCTTGCGCGATGTCTTCTGGCTGCCCAAAGCCGCCCAGCGGGATGCTTTTGAGGACCTGCTCGCGCGCCTGGGCATTTAGGGCGGCTGTCATGTCGGTCTCGATAAAGCCGGGCGCCACCGCGTTGGCCGTAATGCCCCGAGAGGCCAGCTCGCGGGCCACCGACTTTGTAAAGCCGATGAGGGCGGCTTTGCTGGCCGCGTAGTTGCATTGCCCGGCATTGCCCATCAGCCCAACCACCGACGAGATGTTGATAATTCGCCCCGAACGCTGCTTGAGAAAAGCTCGTGTCAAAGCCCGGGTGAACAGAAAAGCGCCTTTCAGATTCGTATTCAGCACCAGGTCCCAATCGGCGTCGCTCATGCGCATGAGCAAACCGTCTCGAGTCACCCCGGCATTATTGACGAGAATATCGACCCGGCCTGCCTCGGCCAAAACGGTCTCCGCCGCGGCGCTCACCGCTTTGGCATCTGCCACATCTATCGCAAGCGGCCAGGCCCGCCTGCCCAAGGCCCTCACCTCATTGGCCACTTTGTCGGAATTTTCCGCCGTTCGCGATACACAGGCGATGTCTGCGCCTTCGGCCGCGAATTTAAGGGCTATGGCCCGCCCAATGCCACGCCCGGCGCCGGTGACGATTGCAACGTGGTTGGCAAGCTGGCTCATGCGCCAAGGTGATATGGCATAAACCAGCGGTAATCAAGTTTCCAATGCCTTAAGTGTGCTCTCCAGGCTCGCCACGTCCGCTACGTTCAACACGTGCGCAGTTTTATCAATTCGCCACAGAAAGCCGCTCAGGGCGGTGCCAGGCCCCAACTCGATGAACCGGGTGAATCCGTCCCCGAGCAGGTAACGCATCGATTCCTCCCAACGCACCGACGCAGTGACCTGCTCGGTCAGTCGAGCGCGGATGGCCTCGGGACCCTCGTGGGGTCGGGCGGTCACATTGGAAATGACCGGCACCCGCGGCGAGTTGAACAGTTGGCCTTGCAGTTGGATTTGCAGTCTCGCTTGGGCCCCCGCCATCAATGGCGAATGATATGCCCCAGCCACAGCGAGCGGCAGCGCACGCCGCGCCCCTTTGGCTTTGGCCAATTCACAGGCCCGGGCTACCTGCTGGACAGGCCCGGAAATGACCAATTGGCCGGGGCAATTCAGGTTGGCCAAAACAACCCCTGCCTCGTCGCATATCTCCCGTGTCTGCTTCTCGTCCAAACCGATAATGGCTGCCATCCCGCCTTGGGTGGCTTCGCACGCTTCCTGCATAAAGCGGCCACGCTGACGCACGATTCTTAAGCCATCCTCAAAACTCAGAGCGCCTGCCGCGCTGAGGGCCGTGAATTCGCCCAGCGACAAGCCCGCAGTGGCTTGAAATTCGAGCGGCTTAGGGCCCTCCTGCAAAAGCTGAAGCGCCACCCAGCTCACAACAAAAATCCCCGGTTGCGCGTTTTCCGTCTTGGTTAATTCGGCTTCCGGCCCTTCAAAGCAGATTGCCGCCAAATCATAGCCGAGTGCGGCATTGGCGCGTTCAAACCAGGCCCTGGCCGAAGGAAAAACTCGTGCCAGGTCCCCTCCCATGCCGGCGGTCTGGGCGCCTTGGCCTGCAAATAATAACGCGGTCTTGGTCATACGGCATTAGGTTCGACGTTGGATGTTCGACGTTCAACGCTTGGAATTAGCAGTTCCTGAGACCCAGGCCGATACCCAGCCAAGCGGGTGTTCGCGGTTTGGTTCTCCAATACCGAAAAGTATCAGGGGATGCCCGGTTTTGCTGGCCCAGGCTGCGGACGGTGCGAGCGAAACCATTTGAGACCCAGCACGAGCAGCAACATTGCCATCAATAGGACGGCCAGGACTGGGGCTATCAAAGTGAGGAGCGAAGTCAGAATCGCTCCGGCCAATTCAACGGTTGATACAATCGGATTCGCCAGACCCGCCGTGGAAATTCCAGAAGCCCCGCGTGCCATCACCGTCGTGCCCTGGACCAATCCCGCCGCGCCTCCCCCGGCTATGATGGCCAGCGTCCAACGCAGGAAAGGACTGACATCGGTGAAGAGTGAAGCGCTGACCAGGATGCCGGCAATCACCGCCGCAGGTGACGCAATCGTATCCAACAGGTGGTCCACCCAGGGAATGTAATAAGCCGCGATTTCCAGGCAAGTCGCCACCGAAAAGGCCACCAGCGCCGGGTAGGAGCCGATCCATTCAAAACCCGGAGCCGGATAAATATGCCCCGAAAGGCCGGCCAGGCTCATCATCAGCAACGGGACAAAGACTCTGAACCCGCACGCAGCGCTCAAGCCGATGCCAAGGCAAATACTCGCTATCGTTTCCATACGTCTATTTCCGTTTATATGTCCCCATCAATTGCCCTTCCGCCAGAATATGCTCCTGTATCGCCCGTTCAAGATCACTTTTGGTCGCGCCCGGCTTTAAATCAAGCGGCGTGTCCAGGGCATAAAGCTTGAAAAAGTAATGATGCGCTTTGCCCGGAGGCGGACAAGGACCGCCGTAACCGAGGTGTTTGAAATCATTCAGCCCTTGTTTGGCCCCGTCCGCGATGTATTGGCCCTTGGGTAGGTCTTCGGCAAGTTCCTTGGCGTCGCCCGGCAGGCCGTACACCACCCAATGCACCCACGTTCCCGAGGGGGCATCCGGGTCGTCAGCTATCAAGGCCAGGCTCCGGGCCCCGGCAGGCACGCCGCTCCACGCCAGCGGCGGAGAAACATTTTTGCCCTCACAGGTGTATTTGACTGGAATCGCCTCACCCTCTGTAAATGCAGCGCTGGTCAGTTGCATAGTGCTCTTTTCTGGTTTTTGCGCCCAAACCGTACCCACCGCGGCAATGACGAGCGCCATTCCGAATGCCATGGCAACCTTCATGCCCCACCTTACTCCAGGCAGCCGGGTCAAACAACTGGAAACCAGCGAAACCAGCTCAGCCCGGATCCTTAGCGAACTGGTGCTGCGGGCGCGGCGAGGGGGAGCAGGATCAAACGATGTTCTGATTCCATGGGTAGGGATCAGGAGCGCTACTGAATGGGGCAGTACCAAGTAGGCCGTAGGCCGGATTGGGTCTTTTGGGGGTGTTTCGCCG